>JANXCF010000003.1:300000-420000 GCA_025059995.1 Leptospiraceae bacterium | reverse complement strand
GGGATAACAGGCTGATCGGTCCCAAGAGTTCATATCGACGGACCGGTTTGGCACCTCGATGTCGGCTCGTCGCATCCTGGGGCTGGAGTAGGTCCCAAGGGTTTGGCTGTTCGCCAATTAAAGCGGCACGTGAGCTGGGTTCAGAACGTCGTGAGACAGTTCGGTCCCTATCCGCTGCGGGCGTAGGAGATTTGAGGGGAGCTGTCCCTAGTACGAGAGGACCGGGATGGACGGACCTCTGGTGCACCAGCTGTTCTGCCAAGAGCACCGCTGGGTAGCCATGTCCGGACGGGATAACCGCTGAAAGCATCTAAGCGGGAAGCCCACCCCAAGATAAGATCTCCCATCCGGGTAACCGGACTAAAGGCGCCTCGAAGACTACGAGGTTGATAGGTCTCAGGTGTAAGCGCAGCAATGCGTTTAGCCGAGAGATACTAATATGCCGTGAGGCTTGACCATATTACCCCAGGTTGGTAAACCCAACTTGGTCAAAAAAACCCCGCTTCGTGCGGGGTTTTTTATTTTATGGAGAAGATGCTAAGTTATTAGGCTTTTAACCATCCTTGATAGTAAGCTCTTCCAACATCATTAATTTTCCAGATACCCCATGGTGACGTTATAATATAAATAACCCTTGATCCTTAAAGTAATCCTACACCATTTTGCTGGGTTTTTCCAACGAATTTCATGTGATGATAGTTCTTCTTTATCGTGATTGTTCAAGGTATTTCATTTTCTTTTCGACTTTCTCCAAAACATCATTTATCTTTCTGCTGCCACCCAACTCAATCAAACTTTCTAAGAATTTTAAATTTTTCCTCAGGAGTTCTAAGTCCTTTCTTTAATCTTTTTCCAATTTGAAAGATTCATCTAATTGTGGACGAAATTTCTCAGTCCATTCATCTTTGAAATTTTCCAACTTTTCTTTGAGTTCTAAAGTGGAATTAATAGCTTTAATTATATCTAGTGTTAGCTCATATCTCTTATCACACAAATAATTTTTAGTTTTTTCTAATACCTCTCCAATAAGTAATTCCAAATCTTCGATCAAATCCTCAAAGTCGAAGTTGTCTGAATCATTTTTTTAATTAATTTCTAAAAAAAATTTTGTAAGTTTAATTACGAAATTACATAAAGAATTTAATTTTTTCTTTTTTTTAAAAGAAAATTTTCATACTAAAAGAGAGTCAGCTTCATTTGGATACCCAAACATGAACTTATTTGCTTAGCACTTTCCAAAGTGATTTGACATTCAGTTTTTATCTCAAATTTTGAGTTTTAATTCTTTTTATTCTAACACAATTTTCCAACAGGAGACTTTATGAAAATCCATGAATACCAAGCAAAAGAAATCCTAAGAAGGTATGGAGTGAAGGTTCAAGATGGTCGGGTTGTAGAGAAAAGAGAAGATATAGGTTCCGCTTATGACTCTTTAGGTGGTGTTGTAGCCATCAAAGCACAAATCCATGCAGGAGGGAGAGGAAAAGGAATCGTTTACGATGGAGAGGATCCAAAAACATCCAATAAAGTTTTAGAAGGCGGTGTCAAGATCGCTAAATCAAGGGAAGAAGCCATTGAATACGGTTCAAAAATCTTAGGCAACTACTTGGTGACTCATCAAACAGGTGGCAAAGGGAAACAGGTCCTCAAGATATATTTAGAAAAAGGAACCCAAATTGCTCGAGAGTTTTACGTAAGTATCTTGCATGATCGCTCCATCAATAAACCCATCATCATGGCATCCTCAGAAGGAGGAATGGAAATCGAAGAAGTAGCAGCGAAATTCCCGGAGAAAATCGTCAAACTTCCGATAGAACCTGCGATTGGTATGATGCCATGGCAAGCCAGAGAAATCCTTTATCGATTGAATGTGCCTGATGAAACCATCAAAACCGGTGTCCCTTTTTTGCTCAACTTGTGGAAAGTCTATGACCAAGAAGATGCGTCTTTAGTGGAAATCAATCCCTTGGTTCTGAGCACAGAAAATGAGCTTGTCGCATTAGATTGTAAATTTAGTTATGATGATAATGCCTTGTTTCGTCATCCGGAAGCCAAACAACTTCGAGACTTAACCGAAGAAGACCCTTTGGAAATCAAAGCAAGCGAATACAACTTAAATTACGTTCGCTTAGATGGTGAGGTTGGATGTATGGTGAATGGAGCTGGTTTGGCAATGGCAACCATGGATTTGATTAAACATGCTGGTTCTTTCCCCGCAAACTTTTTGGACGTGGGTGGAGGTGCGAATCCCACTACAGTGGCAAATGGCTTTCGGATCATCCTGAGTGATCCTAACGTAAAAGCCATTTTTATTAATATCTTTGGTGGGATTGTTCAGTGTGATCGGGTTGCGAATGGAATTGTGCAAGCAGCAAGAGAAGTTCAAATCCAAGTTCCTCTTGTTGTTCGTCTGAAGGGAACCAATGCGGATCTCGCTGCAAAGATTTTAGCAGAATCACAACTTCCCATAATTGTGGCTGATGAAATGGAAGATGCCGCTCAAAAAATTCGCGAAGTATTAAAAAAACACTAAAAGGAGTTTCCCATGGCAGTATTGGTTGATAAAAATACTCGTTTACTTGTTCAAGGTATCACTGGTAAAGAAGGAAGTTTTCATACCCAACAAATGATTGAGTATGGAACAAACGTAGTTGCAGGAGTAACTCCTGGGAAGGGTGGACAAAAAAGTGAACATGGTGTTCCAATTTTTAACACTGTTCGTGAAGCCGTGGAAAAAGAAGGAGTCAATGCCACAGTGATTTTTGTTCCCGCACCTTTTGCTGCTGATGCCATTTTAGAAGCCATTGGAGCAGAAATCCCATTGATTGTTTGTATCACGGAGGGCATTCCAGTCCGAGACATGGCAAGAGTATATACGGTTCTTCAAAATTCCAAATCAAGATTGATTGGTCCTAACTGTCCGGGGGTTATTAGTCCCGGCAAAGCCAAGATAGGTATCATGCCCGGTTTCATCCACAAAGAGGGAACCATCGGGGTGGTTTCTCGCTCAGGAACCTTGACTTATGAAACAGTGGCACAACTTACAGCTCTGGGTCTAGGACAAAGCACATGCATTGGGATCGGCGGAGATCCTGTAATTGGAACCAAACACAAAGAAGCCGTCAAGCTTTTGAACGAGGACCCCGAAACCGAAGGCATCATCATCATAGGAGAAATTGGAGGAACTGACGAAGAAGATGCCGCTGAGTGGATTAAGGATAATGTGAAAAAACCAGTTGTTGGATTCATAGCTGGTCAAACAGCTCCTCCGGGAAGACGAATGGGACATGCGGGTGCCATCATCACCGGAGGGAAAGGAACAGCTCAAAGCAAGATGGAAGCTATGAGAAAAGCAGGTATTGTGGTAGTCGAAAACCCAGCTTATATTGGACGAACCATGAAAGAAGTTCTTGGCAGATAAAATAGGCGGTCCAAAGACCGTCTATTTTACTCATACTTATCTAATTTTTTTTGTAATACTTCGAAAGCTTTTTTGTTATCGTTAGATTTTAGAAATAAAATAGATTCACCTCCATTCGAAGGAGACTCCGTAGCATAAACGTATTCAATATTGAGATTTTCATTAGCCAAGATTTCAGCTACATACTCCAAAGAACCAGGTCCTTTTTTTAGAGGAACTTCAATTACTTCGCTTTCTAATACAGGAACACCTGCTTCCCCCAAAAGATGGATGGCTTTTTTAGGATCACTTACTACCATACGGATGATGGCGTATTCAATATGATCCACAACACTTATACCAGTGATGTTGATGTTTTCATCCGATAGTGAGCCACAAATATTCGCTAATACCCCAGGTTTATTAGAAGCGATGATGGTTAACTGCGGAACAATTTTCATAACTCTCTCCTTAAAAATTTTTCAATCAGAGTAAGCAGAGATCACCAATGTGTAAATCATTATTTTGTTCTGGTTTTTTTGAAAAAAAATGATTAGCGTTTTGAGAACTGTGTGCTTCTTCGAGCTTTGTGTTTTCCGTATTTTTTCCTTTCCACCATCCGTGGATCCCTTGTTAGCATTTTGTGTTGTTTCAAAACTTTTCTCAACTCAGGATATTTGGCTTCTATAGCACGAGCAATTCCCAGTCGTATTGCACCTGCTTGTCCGTCAATCCCCCCTCCCTTTACGTTCACATAAACATCAAACTGGTTTCGTAAATTTGTGATTTCTAAAGGTTCAATGGCATGTTTCTGCAGACGTAAAATAGGAAGGTATTCTTCCAATGTTCGTTTGTTAACGATGACTTTTCCATTGCCTTCTTTAAGTCGGACCCTTGCAACGGAGGTTTTTCTTCTACCTACAAAAATCACTCTTTGCTTCTTTTTTTCTGTGGTTTGGGTTGTAGTTTGATTTTCCATGAGTGTATCCTACATTTTTTTGTAATTGATCGTGATAAGTTCGGGTTTTTGAGCTATGTGTGGATGATTTGGACCTGAGTAAATTTTTAAGTGTTTGAGGAGTTTTCTTCCTCTTCTACCATCGGGAAGCATTCTTTTTACGGCTAACTCTAATACTTCAGTTGGGTTTTTTTGAATTTTTTCTCGGAAAGTAGCTTTTTTCAAACCACCTGGATAACCACTATATCGATAGTAAATCTTATCCGTTTCTTTTTTCCCTGTTACTTTGACTTTATCAGCATTAATAACAACAACATAATCTCCTACGTCTTGATGGGGAGAAAAATCAACTCGGTATTTTCCTTGAAGTCTATGAACAATGAATGAAGCTAATCTACCTAAAGTTTGATTTGTCGCATCAATCAAAACCCACTTTTTCTTAATTTCCTGATTTTTCGCAAAGGGAGTCTTTTGCGATGGCAAAAGATGACTACTCATTTTTACTCCTTTATGATAGAAACCAAAAATTATTTCTTCAATAGTTCATCAATGAATTTTTCTAGTTTTTGTCTATTCAGCTTTAAGGTTTGGAGTTCTTCCAAGACTTTTTTTAATTCATTTTGTATTTCTTGTTTTTGTGTCAATTGATCCTTGTGATCCTTGGGTTGTGTGTTTAAGTTTTCTAATATTTCATTGAGTATTGTTTCTTGTTTTGCTTGAAGTTGTTTTATGCGATTGATCTTTTTTTGGATGGTATGAATGTCATTTTGCAAGTCTTGATATTCATTAGTTAACTGTTTGATCTTATTTTGATAATTTTTTTGGGTTTGACTTAATTTTATTTTCAATTCTTTGAAGGTTTTTCTTTTTTCATTTATATCACGGAAAAGCTGATCCTTTTCTTTTTCTAATTGTTTTATTTGATTTAGTATTTTTTGGTATTTATTAAGTATTGAATTAGAGCTTTTTGAAGGTTTTTCTTCCACGTGTATAATAAATTTGATTTCTTATAAACGTAAACTTCTTTATAGAATAATTTAAAATAAAAAAGCTGAGGTGTTAAAACCCCAGCTTTAAATCGAGGAGGTTCAAAATTAAGCAAGGTAGCGGTATCTCCATCTCCTTGCACCGTAAAATACAGCAATCGGTGCAGAAAACATATGGAATAAGTATGTATATGGAAAGATCATGATCATAGTAGCACCCAAGATTGAGTGAATGTAAACAATACCATGAACGATCTCGAGTCTTGCCAATATCTCGGTCCAGATGATGGCATAAACTAAAGCTGTTAGTGCCAAATGGGAGAACTTAAATCGACCTTTTCTACGAACTCCACGTGCTGCAGGATCAATATCTTTCGTAATTGCGCCACTCAAACCAAAGATATGAACAACCATAAGGAGAGTATTTCCAACAAAAGCACTAATCACTATGATCCATGTGAAATACACAAAGAACTCAGCAAAAGGACCGAATAAGAATTTAGCTTGTAGCCATTCTCCATTTCCAAAAATAATGGCAAAGATATTACTTAAAGAATAATTATAGGATTCAGCGGCATGAGTAGATACATCAGGAATTGGGTTTCCATTGAAGATGTGGTAGAGAAGTATCACTAATGAAATTCCATAACCCGTTGTTACTGTGATAATCCCAATGTGGTATAATATCGCACCAATAGCAAAGATGGGATTTCCTCGAGAAGCTCTTGTTGTTGGAGATTTAAAGAATAAGATCACGGATTCTATAATCCCACGGGGTTCAATTTTATCAGCTATGTTATTACGATATGGTCTGATCACAGAGGGATTTGTGAATGCCTTATGAAAGTGTAAATACAATTTATATAATAAACCCATACCGCTGATTAATAAAGCAATCAATGCGTAGCTATCTAAAAATTTTATTAAACCTTCCATTTTTGTCCTCCTATTGAATTAGTTTTTTGATGCAAGAACTTCTTTTTCGATTTTTTCAAAATACTTCCAGAAGCCAGGATTCTCTCTTGCATAGTTTTTCACATTCGCATCCTCTTTGAGCTTTGCTAACATTTGAGGAAACTCTGGGCTTCTAATTAATAGTTCCATCATTCCTGACAAACTATGCTTAATTCTTTCCTCTTGTGTCATGTTTTTAAATACTGCTGGAATGCGAACTCGGTCTTCCTCACCACGTTTTTTAAGGGCTTTCATCATTGCATCGTAGACGATTTCGAATAGCATCCTTGCTTTTCGGTTTTCTGGTGTAGCTAATCCGTAGACTTCAGTTGTATCTTTTAGATTCAAATAGCAGACAGCACAAGGTGTTGTTACTAAGTCAGCACCGGTATTTTTGATTTGTTCTGCCTTTAGGCGAGAAATCTTTCTTCTTTTTTCTGTGTTCTCAGGTAGTCTCATTCCACCAGCACCACCATTGCAGCAGTAGTTGTTTTCACGGTTAGGAGTCATTTCTCGGAAGTCTTTTACTACTTTTGGTAAGAATCTTCGGTATTCATCGCCACGTCCTGAAAGTCTTGTCACATAGCAAGGATCATGGAAAGTCACTGACTCATCGATTTGCTCCACTGGTAATTTTCCTTCATCGATAGCTTGTTCAATGATGGTATCAATGGAGATGATGGGTAATTTAAAAGGTCTTCCTAAGGTTTTTTCCGCTTCGACATACATGGTTCGCACATCGCAACCACATTCTGCAACTACTACATATTTAGCATTCGCTTCTAAAGCTGCTTGTTCCCATTCCTCAAGCATTGTTTTTGAAAGCTCATGATGAACAACAATATGATCAATTTCAGTTCCTGTATCTACTACTTTAGAAGAAACTGTGTAGCTTACTCCAGCGGCATTGAGAATTTTGATCAATTTCACACCATACTCAGGAATACGAGTATTACCAGCAGATGGGCATACAAAGAAATAATCAACATTTTTTACATCAACAGGAACTTCTACTCCTTCGTAGCCTAAGAATAATCCTGGTCTTGCAAAGACATATTCTCTTGTAAGTCCAAAAGAGTGTCTATATTTAATTGTATTTTCGTAGATACTTTTCAATGTTGGGTTTTCAAATGCTAATCCCGACTCAGTATAAGCAGCCCTCATTGCTCGATACAGTGCACGGTTTGAAATATTCATTGGACAAGCCAATGTGCATCTTCCACAAACGGTGCATTCCCAATAAATATGCATATGTTTGCGAAGATCGTCAACGGTTGGGGATTCAATCAAACCCAAGGAACCCAAGAATTTACCCATTGGAGTTTTGTATCGCTTCCAGACTTTTCTAATGAAGTCTGCGCGAACCTTAGGATGCATGTCCATTTCCCCAGTCTCCAAATACCAGGCACAAGCCTCACCGCATTGGTTACATTCAACGCAGCCATATATGTTAAGGCTTATATCTTCTCCTGTAAGCCAGTGGTCCAATGTATCCACAAACTTTTGTAAAATTTGTTTTTCATTTTTTTCTTGTTCTTGGATTTGTGTCGACATACTCTTCCTCCATTGAATACTTTAAATACCTTTAGTAGGTATTGGTATAATTTAAGATTTTTTAAGTTTAAATTTTGTCAATCAAATTTGAACTCTTTATTTGTATTTTTTGATAAACATTAAGAAATTTTTTACTAAACATTCATATAGTTTTTTGATTGCAAATTATTAGGGAAAAGTAATTTTATATTTATGAAAAATCACAAATTAAAAATTTTAAACAATGTATTTCTGTTTATAAATGAAAATAAAAAAAGTTTGAATTCATATGAGATTAAATATTTGATGGAATTTATAAAATCTATTGATAAAAATTTTTTGATAAATCATACTCAATTTGCGTGGTTAGAATGTTTCTTTCTTTTTAGTTATGAGAAAGTAAAAAGACAGATCAAGTTTGAGCCAAAAATTTTACAGGCTTTTCGAGAGATTTCTTCTTATCCTGTTGATATTAATAGGAGTTCTGTGGAGCAGCTGGCAAAAATTCCCGGTGTTTCACTTTCTCAAGCCCTTATCTTAGAGCGGATCCGAAAAATCCGAGACTTGGATTTTATTGACATAAAAAAAGTTGGTGGCAACTTGAGTATTGCAAGGCACTTTATTTCTTCTCATGGAAGAATTCTTAATTGCATTGCTTTGAACCATTATTACAAAATCAAAGATTCTCAGTATGAGTTGTTTTAGAAAAAATTGATTACCTATCAATACATGAAAATTTTTTGGTTATGTGCTTGCTGTGAGAGTGATACCCTGTCTCGATATCAAAGACGGTCGGGTAGTAAAAGGAGTGAATTTTTTAAATTTAGTAGATGCGGGTGATCCTGTTGAGAATGCTACTTTCTATGCGGATCAGGGAGCTGATGAAATTACATTTTTAGACATCACAGCAAGTGTAGAAAAAAGAAAGATTGTTCGACATCTCGTAGAACAAATCGCTGAGCATATCTTCATTCCTTTTTCTGTGGGGGGTGGGATTCGCAACGTAGATGATGTGGAAAATATCTTGATGGGTGGTGCTGATAAGGTTTCAATCAATACAGCAGCATTCCTCAATCCTAATTTGTTATACGAGTCAGCGAAAATCTTTGGTAGTCAATGTGTGATTTGTGCCATCGATGCGAAGTGGAATCCCGAAATGAATGATTACGAAGTTTACCTCAATGGAGGCAGAACACCTACGGGAGCTTCTGCCATCGAATGGGCGAAAAAAGCCGAAGAACATGGTGCTGGTGAAATTTTATTAACCAGTATGGATGCCGATGGAACTCAAAATGGATATGATATTTCTCTTTTAAGAAAAGTAGTGGAAGTTACAACCATTCCTGTGATAGCCTCTGGAGGTGCAGGAAAACTCCATCATTTTGTTGATGCTGTTTTACAAGGAAAGGCTAGTGCTGTCTTGGCTGCCTCCATTTTTCATTTTCGCACCTTTACAATAAAAGAAGTAAAAGAAGAAATGAGAAAACACCAAATTCCGGTTCGTTTGTAAAGGAGTATTATATGGAATTTGTATATGAATTAGAAGAATTCTTAATCAAAAGAAAAAAAGAACTACCTCAGGGTTCTTATACGGCAAGGCTATTTCAAGAAGGAGAAGATGTGATCTTGAAGAAAATCATCGAAGAAGCTGGAGAGGTTTTATTAGCCGTAAAATCAGGTGACAAAAAAGAAATCATCCACGAGGTTGCGGACTTATGGTTTCATTTGTTGGTGATCTTAGTAGAAAAAGATATTTTGATTGATGATGTGATTAATGAACTTAAAAGAAGACACAGGCAAAAATAATATGGTAACTCAAAAAATAAAGATAATCAATACAACAAGAGAACGAGAATTTTTCGACATAAAGATTGGAGCTCATCACCCATTTTTTTTGATTGCTGGTCCTTGTGTGATTGAAACTAAAGACGTTTTAGCAAGAGTTGCCGAGAAATTAAAAACCATCACGGAAAAATTGGGGATTTTTTATGTTTTCAAATCCAGCTTTGATAAAGCTAATCGAACATCCATCACAAGCAAAAGAGGACCCGGCTTAGAAGAAGGTTTGAAAATTTTGCAATGGATCAAAACAGAGTTTCAACTTCCAGTTTTGACGGATGTGCACGAAACCCATCAAGTTCCCATTGTAGCAGAAGTGGTGGATGTTTTGCAAGTGCCGGCTTTTTTGTCTAGACAAACGGATTTGATCGTCGAGTGTGCAAAAACCCAAAAATGGGTAAATGTCAAAAAAGGGCAGTTTCTGGCACCATGGGATGTTTCTTCCATCAAAGAAAAATTTTATAGCACGGGGAATCAAAAAATGCTCATCACTGAAAGAGGCGTATCCTTTGGTTATAACAATCTAGTATTTGATCCTCGCTCAATTCCCATCATGCAAGGTTTTGATTTGCCTGTTGTATTTGATGGAACGCACAGCACCCAACAGCCAGGAGGTTTTGGAACCCAAAGTGGAGGGAATCGAGAGATGATTCCTTATTTACTGAAAGCAGCCGTATCGATTGGGATTGAAGGGATCTTCATGGAAATCCATCCTGATCCCCAAAACGCATGGTCCGACTCAGCAACACAGTTTCCTTTGGATCAAGCAGAAGAACTCTTAAAGCATCTCTATGACCTCGATCGACTCGTAAAAACTCAAGCACCCCAATGAAAATTCCAGTGAAATTATGAAATTTGTTTTTCTTTTTTTGTTTTATCTTTTTTTTTACTGTAGGAACTCGCATCCCGTTTTGAAAGAACAAACAAGAGAACCTTTTGCCAATGTTCGTATCTACCAATTTGAGCGAATTGAATACAAAGGTTTTGGTCAAAAAAAATGGAAACTAAATGCCAAGGAAGCTTATCTTTACCAAGACGAAAAAGAAGCAAAAGATCAAAAAATCGTTTTATACGAGTTTGAGTTCCTTCAGTTTTTACCACATCCAGCAGAAGCAAGATCAGAACGAGCAGTCTTGGATTATACGAAAAATTATTTATTGATCGAAGGAAATGCTTTCTATAGAGATCACGAAATCCAGATCGAAGGAAGTTTTCTCGAATATCATTTCGAAAAAGAACACTTAGAGTCAAACCAAGAAGTCAAAATCAAAAGAAAGAATTTAGAAACTATATGCCAAGGGGGCATGCTCTACGACAAAAAACAAGAACTTCAGATTTGTAGGAAACCAAGAGGTTTTTATCTTCAATGAAGGTTTATTTTATTTTTTTGTTGGTTTTTGTGTCGTGGAGTTTAGGTTCTTGTAGGATGCTTCCAGAGCTCCAATGGAAAAAAAATGACTATTCTTATGCTCCTTTGAGTTTTGATACTCTTGATGAAAGAGATCCCAGAAATTGGATACAAAAAAAAGAACCCACCAAGAAACGAAAACTTGTGATCACAAATTATTATGCTGAGGAACTGATACGAAGAAAAATCCAATGGAAAGGCAAAGAAGATTATGAACTTCAATTAAAAGGCAATGCCACTATCCAGCACGAAAAAGCCATCATCCAAGCACCCATCATCACAATCGATCCCGATCAAAATGCAGTGATTGAAGGAAGATTGGTGGTATCCGAAAAAGAACAAGGCATATACTTATATGCTTCGAAAGGTGTTTATAACCGAAATGAAGAGTACGTGAGTATTTCTCAATCTCCCTACTTAGAGCTAAAAAGTGGAAAAGAAACCATCAAAGTTGCCACAAAAGAAATCTATCGAAATTTTGCAGAAAAGACAATCCGATTCAAAGAATATGTATATTTTTATGGGGATGATTGGGTGTTATTTAGTGGAGAAGGAGTTTATTATGATGATCAGAAAACATTTTTTATTCGGGAAAAGCCAGTGTTGATTTCTGAAGATTTTTATTTTACTTCGGATGAGATTCGTTTTTTGAGCGAAGAACAAAAAATCATTATTGATAAAAATCCTTTTGGTCTTACGAAATTAGAAACTCCTCAAACAGAAAAAAAACCAAACGAAAAAAATCAAAAACAAGAAAACTCAGAAGAAGAAAAAGAAATCATGCTCATTCAGGCAGATGCCATTGAGTATTTTTTAAAGTCAAAAGAAAATCAACCACAAGGAATCATTCAAGGAAACGTACGAATGGTTTCTAAAACCAAGTCTTTGTTGGGTGAAGAATTTCTTTTATACGGAAGAAACATCCAGAGGATCGAGTCCCAAAAAAGAGTTTTGATCGAAGACAAAAAAGAACGTTTTTCTTTAGAAGCAAACTATATGCTTTATGATTTGGAAAAGAAACTCTTGATGCTTCGAAATAAACCCAAACTAATTCGCTACGAAGAAGACATGAAAACCATCAAAGATGAATTACATGCTCAAGAGATAGAATACGACATCGAAAAAAAACGTCTTGTTGCCAAAGGGAACGTTCACTTTAAACGAAAAGAAGAAGAGGCTTTTTCGGAGTTTGCTGAGTATCACGAAGAAGAAGAAAAACTCATCATGTTAGGAAATCCCATCTTAAAAAGAAAAGACTCTGAACTTCAATCCAAAGTGATTTATGTATATAAAGATGAAATCAAGTTTGAAAGGGAATTAAAAATAAAGATTGATTGAACTATGGGGATTGAAAACGAAAAAATCTTACGAATGGAAAAATTAGTGAAAATTTATCATCGAAGAAAAGTGGTCGATGAAGTCTCTTTCTTTATTCAACAAAGAGAGATTGTAGGACTTCTTGGTCCCAATGGTGCCGGAAAAACCACTACCTTTTATATGGTGGTTGGGTTGATCAAACCTGACTCGGGACGTGTTTATATCAACGAACAAGATATAACAGACCTTCCCATGTATAAAAGAGCTCGAGAAGGCATTGGCTATTTAGCGCAGGAACCATCAATCTTTAGAAAACTTACAGTTCGGGAAAACATTGAAGCTGTATTAGAAATGTGGACGAAGGATCGAAACTACATCAAAAAGAAAACGGATGAACTCATTGAAGAACTTCACCTCGAGAAGGTTCAGAATCAAAAAGGTTATACTTTATCAGGGGGAGAAAGACGAAGATGTGAGATTGCACGAGCTCTTTCGACCAATCCAAATTTTATTTTGTTGGATGAACCCTTTGCTGGTGTAGATCCCCTTGCTGTAAAGGATATTCAAAATTTGATTTTTCATCTCAAGGAGCGGGGTTTAGGTATTCTTATCACAGATCATAATGTGCGAGAAACCCTAAAAATCACCGATCGATCATATATCCTCTATGCGGGGCAAATCCTGAAATCAGGAAAGCCTCAAGAATTGATCAATGACCCTCAAATCAAAGCCATATATTTAGGAGAGGATTTTACTTTATGAGTCTTCGACAAAGATTAGAACAAAAACAAATCCAAAAATTAATCTTAACCCAAACCCTCAAACAATCCATTGAACTTTTACTATACTCTCAAGAGGAACTTTTACAGAGATTAGAAGAAGAAGCAAAAACCAACCCATTTCTAAAAGTAAAAAAAAGAAACTACATCCCGAGGTTTTTTGATAGCTTTATCGATTACGAAGCGACGGAAAAAAAATACAAAGCC
Organism: Leptospiraceae bacterium; assembly: GCA_025059995.1. NCBI lineage: Bacteria > Pseudomonadati > Spirochaetota > Leptospiria > Leptospirales > Leptospiraceae > Leptospiraceae bacterium. The sequence goes on along the minus strand of JANXCF010000003.1, from coordinate 406,619 downwards.
ATTGAGAATATAGCCGCAAAAGGAGTTTCTTTGTATTCTCATTTGCTTTCTCAACTCAACGAACTCAAACTCTCAGAAAAAGAAGAAGAAGCTGCAAGGATTTTGATTACCTCATTAGATAAAAATGGATTTTTGACGATTAATCCTGAATCGATTTTATCACACTTAGGGCTAAATTCAGAAGAGATACTCCAACTTCGAAAGAAAATTGCTTCTTTGGATCCTGTAGGTTGTGGAGCTCTTGATTTTTTTGAATCGATGATTTTCCAATTGGAACAAAGAAATGTTCCAGAGGCAAAAGAAGCGATCTATTTACTTCAAAATTTCAGAGCTGAAATAGAAAACCAAGACTTCAATACCATCAAACAAAAAACAGGTTATAGTGATGAAAAATTAAAGGCAATTTTTTCCCTTCTGAGGACATTAAATCCTTTCCCTGGAAGAGAATATAGTAATGACGAAACCATTTACATTGAACCCGATGTATATGTGTTTACTGAGCCGATTTTTGAGGATGGAAAGGTGATTGATTATAAATTGGATGTGGTTCTGAACGAGAAGGTTCACCAAAACATAGAACTACAAAAAGAATACTATAAACAACTCCAAAAAGACCCCCAGATCGACAAATCAAAAAAAGAAGAGTTAAGAAAGAAATTCCATCAAGCACAATTTTTGATGTATGCGATCGAACAACGAAATCAGACTTTACTAAAAGTTGCCCAATCCATCGTGGAACACCAAAAAGAATTCATTTTAACAGGAAGTAATCTTCGACCTTTAAAATTAAAAGATATTGCAGAAAAACTGAATATCCATGAATCGACTGTGTCTCGTGTTACAACGAATAAATACATTTATACGAAACAAGGGGTCTTCGAACTAAAATCGTTCTTTAAGAGAGGGCTAAAGCAACTTCATCGCGATCATCCCATCAGCGTCGATAAAGTAAAAGAGTATATAAAAGAAATCATACAAAATGAAGATAAACAAATCCCACTTAAAGACAAAGAAATTGCCGAGCTACTTCTTCGAAAAGGGATAAGAATTGCCCGAAGAACCGTCACAAAATACCGAAAAGAATTAAATCTTCCTCCAGCGAATCAAAGAGTGAAAATCTAATTATCTAACCACATTACTTTCGGGGAAATTACTTAAATTGACTCCATTGATGACTTTTTTAAAACCATGTCTTTCTAAAATGGATTTTGCAATGCCAGACCTTCTTCCACTTCTACAATAGAGAATGATGGGTTTATCTTTGTATTTTGATAGCTCATTGATTTTTGTTTCTATCACATCATAGGGAATATTCAGAGAGCCTTTGTAATGAGCGACTTGATATTCCTCGGGGGTTCTTACATCAATCACAATAGCCCCAAGTTGGAGGAGTTTTTGAATTTCGGTTTTTAAATTTGTATCTATGTTTTGTGAAAACAAAGAAGTAGCGAAAAAAATAATAAGTAGTCTTAAAAATTGGTTTGTTTTCATGTTCTCTTAATCTTAATGAAAAATATATAGTCAAGTGAATTTGTATTTGCATTATAGGTATTAAGGATTTAATCGAAAATAGTTAAAAAAGAGCTATGCGTTTGAATTTGAGATTGTCCTATTTTATTGTTTCAGTGGGTGTTGTAAGTGCGATTGTTGTCTTTATCTTGTTATATGTGAGTATAGTTCATATTTTTGAGAACTTTTATCAGGAACAACAAGCTGAATATCTAAGACAAATTTCTTTACGGACCTTTGATTCAATGTATCAAATCATGAGTCGAGGTTGGACCAAAGAAGAGCTCATCAATTTTTTACATAACCTTAAGCAAAAAAATCTAACCTCGAAAGAAAAAATTTTTATTTATCGTTCATCCTTGGTAGATGAGCAATTTGGAACAATCTCCTTTGATTTCGGACCATCCAAAGAAAGAGAAGAACTCATTAAAAGTGTATTAAAAGAAAAAAACGAAGTCATCAAAAACAATGACGACACTTTTTATTTTGCCAAACCCTTAAAAGCTGAAGCCACTTGTTTACAATGCCATAGAGTAAAGCCTGATGACGTATTAGGAATTGTAATTGTTGAGAATGATGTCTCAGAGAAATTAAATGAATTTAAAAATCAAATGAATCAGACTTTCTTTTATCTTTTATCTATTCCTGTTATAGGTTCTTTGTTTGTTTCGTTGTTGATTGTTTATTTCATTCAAAGGGGGATTCAGAACTTAAAAAGAATTGCTAAAGACATACGTACTCTTTCAGACGTTCCAACAAAAAAACTCGTATCCTTGAATCTTTTTTTCGTAGAGCTGAATTTACTCAAAAATGAGTTTATCAGGATTTTAAATAAAATTCGGTCAATTTCAATTGATAGAGAGATTTTAATAACGGAAATGCAGATCTTAGAAAAGTTCATTATTACCTCCGATGCGATAAAGGATTGGGTTGATTATGTAAAAAAGATTTTGGTGAATATAAGTTCGATTATCAATTTTTATTTTTTCTACGTAGTCTTTAAGGAATCAGAAACACACCTTATAGTGTATGTATTTCATAAATTTAACTTCATGCAACCTGATGATGAAGTAAAAAAAGAAATAGAAAAAAATATAAAATTGCAAATTGCAAATAAATCTACGATCTTTAACGAACAAATGAAAATCTTTTTTTCTTATGAAGAATTACCCTATCAAAAAAGAATAGAAATAAAGGATTTAAAACTTTCAGATTTAGTGACAATCACGAAATCTCTATTGATTGATCGACCTTTGGTGGGTGGTATTGTTGGGATTGGAATTGATCTATCTTTCCAAGAAGATGAAATCAAAAAGTTAGCTGTTGAAAGCTTACTTGCTACCATGATCAATATCATTGGTTCTATTAAAGCCATCAATATCTATACAAAAGAATTAGAGTATTATGCCACAAGAGATCCATTAACGGAACTTTATAATCAAAGGGTTTTTTGGGATCTTTTGAACTACGAAGTAGAAAGAGCCAAACGCCATAACTATCCTTTCGGATTGCTAATGATTGATGTTGATAATTTTAAGTATGTTAATGATACTTATGGACATGAAGTAGGAGATAAAGTATTAAAAGAATTGGCGAAGTTGATACGAGAAACATTTCGTAAAGAAGATATCGTAGCTCGTTATGGTGGCGATGAATTTGTGGTAATTTTACCTTATGTTAGTAAGGATTTTTTGGAATCTATTATGAAGAGATTTTATGATAGATTAAGTAAATTTGCTTATCCTGTTGGAACTATCGGGTCCCAAGAAACAATCACACTACAAGTATCAATTGGAATTTCGATTTTTCCTGATAATGGCTATACAGCAAAAGAATTATTTATTATAGCTGACGAAATCATGTTCAAAGCTAAAGAAGAAGGAAAGAACCGATATAAGTTTTTAACCACTTCTATTTCAGACGATGTACAAACTAGAAGAAGACATATTACAAAGATACTATTTCATACTGTTAAACATCAAAAACAAAACGTTTTTCCCGTATTTCAACCCATCGTGGACAAAAATAGTAGGAAAGTCATAGGCTATGAAGTCTTAATGAGATTGCAAGATGAAGGGCAAATTTATACTGCCAATCAATTCATTCCCATTGCAGAGAACTTAGGGCTTATTTATGAATTGGATTTGATTTTGTTAGAACAGATAGCAAAGAAGTATTTATCTTTACCCTATGAATTCTTTTTAAATATTTCCCCGAAATCATTATTGGTGCCAGAATACTTACAGACGATAAAAGAGATCATTCGTCCTTATGATGCATCAAAAATCGTTTTCGAAATCACAGAACGAGAAGCTATCAAAGATTTAGACAAACTTCGTGAGTTTATCACAGAATTAAAAAGATTCAAAGTTCGCTTTGCTATTGATGATTTTGGAAGTGGTTTTTCCAGCTATCTCTATATCAAAGAAATTCCTTTAGATTTTATCAAGATCGAAGGAAACTTTATTCGAACCATGGTTAATAATGATGTTGACAAAGTTTTTATTGAAAGCGTAATTAAAATGTCGAAGATTTTGAATATCAAAACCATAGCAGAATATGTAGAGAACTCTTCTATTTATGAAGCGGTAAATCGACTTGACATTGATTATTTGCAAGGCAACTACATTGGTGAAACTAAAATTAATCTAATCTAACAATTGTATTTCGTAGGTGATTTCAGCAGTCTTTCTTAGCATTTCCGAAACACCGCAATATTGTTCTTGGGATAGTTTTACAGCTTTTTCTAATTTTTCTTTGTCAACGCCTTTGGCTATGTATTTGAGTCGTATTTTTTTAAAGACTTTAGGGTGAGTGTCGGTTTGTTCTGCTTCTGCTTCAACGGAAAAGTATTCGGGTAAAGAACGCATTTTTTTCAAAATGGCGATCACATCCATAGCAGTGCAACCACAAAGTCCGCTTAATACCATTTCCTTGGGGGCTTGTCCTTTGTTTTCTCCACCTGCTTCGGGTCGAGCATCCAATTTGACTTTTATCCCGCGAGTTTCGGATTCCATTTCCATGTTTTGTATCCAAGTGAGTTTCGCTTTGAGGGGTTCCATAATTTTACGGATTTTTTCGTTGTTCGTAATTTTCTATAACTTTTTTGAAGTTTCCTATGTCTTTGTAGTATGTGGTTTTATAGACTAATTTTTGATTTTTATCTATGATGGCAAAGAAGGGTAAACCAATTTGGAGTTCTTCATAGCCCTTTTGCTGAGCAAAATACTCAAAAATCGGGTCAGTATCGTAGATTTTCAAAACAATCGCTTTTTGTAAGAGTGTGTTTAAATTTTCATCATCTTCCATCATCTTAGCGAATTCCACACAATTGGTGCACCAATCAGCATAAAAATCAATAAAAATCAATTTATCTTGTTTTTGAGCTTCATTTAAAGCCTCTTGGAGACTCCGATAAATAGTTAGATTTTTTTTGTATTCGTATTTGCCATAGTTTTGCTGATAAAGAGTTTCTATCGAGGCATGAGGAGTGCTTTTGATTTTTTCTCCGTATATTTGCACAGAAAAAAACAAGAAAACCCCAATAAAAATAAGAGAAGTATAAACATAGAGTTTACGAAGCTGGAAGATGTCTTTTATGATGTTTTTCATAAATAGATATAACAAAGCACTACCAATGGTGATGATGAGCAAAAGAAGATATGTGAAAGTTTCTTCGATCTTGAAGACCAAAAGTCCTTTTTGGATTTGATATAACGCTAAAAGAAATATCACAACGAAGAAAAACTTTTTCGTAAGTTCCATCCAAGAGCCTGATTTGGGAAGTTTCGCCCCCAATATCCCAGAAAGAAAAAAGGGAAGACCAAGCCCAGCACCATAAGAAGTGGTTGTGAGAATCCCAAAGAGTAATGAGGTTAGATCTTTTTCTAGTTGTGATGATGTTTGAACCACAAACAAAAGTACACTTACTAAAGCAGGTGAAACACAGGCCGAAGCAGCAAGCCCCGAAAAAATCCCCATCAAAAACGTGAAGAAAAGAGAGTTATAAGATTTCGTTTTTTCTTCGAATTTTCGAAAAAATCTTGGTTCTAATTGCACAAAATCGATGATGGCATAGCTCAAATACAAAAACAAAAGCCCCATTCCTAATACTACCCATCCATTCTGGAGTATCTTTGATAGGATTAAGCCTGTGGTTGCAGACAAAATCCCCAACGAAAGGTAAATAAACAAAGATCCAAGCCAATACACGAAAGGATGGGTCCAAACATACTTTGCTTTTCTTTTTTGGAGAAAACCAATGGTAATGGGAATCAAGGGATAATAGCAAGGAAACAAGGAACTTAAAACTCCAGCAACAAAAAAAACACTCACCGTAAAAACCGGCTGATGTATGGAAACTTGTATGTTTTGAAAAAACGAATCAAGCCAATCCATAATTATAATGCAACGGGATAAATTTTAGGACGATAACAAATTCCAGTAACTTCGTTACAGATTTGTATTTTGATGTAAACTTTCTGCCCCTTGATGTTTTCGGATACCCCTTCAGGTAATTCAAATAGAAATTCACCCTGTCCTCTTAGGACTGTAGCTTCGTATTCTTTGTCATAAACTCCGAGAGGTTTGGCTATCATCCTGGGTTCTTTCGGAAGGATTTGATTTTGGATCATGTCTTTCCAGTCGAATTGAATGGGAATCAAAGAATTCTCTTTTCCGGAGTCCAAATAGGCATGGTGATCTTTAGGAATTTCTATGGAAAATTTGATTTGGTTTTGAGAGGTTTGCACTATGATTTTTGGCTCAGGGATTCCTGTAGGTTTGGTTTCTTCTTTGGGTTTACACGCTTGAATAAAAAATGCGAACAGAAAAAGCAAAATCGAAGTCAGATCTTTTCTCATAAGTTCACCCTCTTGCCTTATTTTCATAAAATAGAAAGACAAACTTCTACGTCAATTGTTTTTGTTATTCAAAATACCACATACCCCTATTGTCTATCGAATGACTTGTTTATTTGGTTTCTTTGAAAAATTGAATTGTCTTTGAGTTTTTGGTTTGATTTTTTGACAATTTGAGATGATAAAATACAATCTTGTTTTTTTTTGTCTTTGGTTGTTTGTTATTTTGAAGGATATTTGGGCTAATCCTATGTTGCAATCGATACAAACTTTAAAAGAAACAAAAAACAAGGACCTATTTATTTCAGTTAAGCAAAGAATCAAAAAAATCACCCTTGATAATGGCTTAAGGGTAATATTGATGCAAAATGGTTCGAATCCCACTGTGGCATTGTATTGGAAAATTCTGGCTGGTTCTTCTGATGAGACCGAATCCAATGCTGGTATCGCTCACATGTTGGAGCACATGTTGTTTAAGGGAACGAAAATAGTGGGAACCATCGATTATGAACGAGAAAAAAAATACTTGGATGTTTTGAATCGCTGGTATCATCGTTTGGATGACTACAAAGCACAACTCAAGCAAAATCAAGTTCATTCAAAAGAAAAGCTGCAAGAATTAGAAAAAAAGATACAAAACTTAGAAAGACGAATTTCTTTGATCGAAAACGAAGTCAAAAAATTCCAAATCTCAGAAGAAGATTCCATTATTTATTCAATACATGGTCAGCGAGGCTATAATGCCTATACAAGCAAAGATGTTACGAATTATCAAATAGAACTTCCTTCTAATAAGATTGAGCTCTGGGCAAAGTTAGAATCAGATCGAGTAAAAAACTCGGTTTTTCGTGAATTCTACACTGAACGTAATGTGGTGGCAGAAGAACGCATGATGCGGGTCGAAAACAACCCCATAAGTTTCACTATGGAAAAGCTCCTGGAAGCCATTTATCAAGGTCATCCTTATGGTTTTCCCACTATTGGAAGGATGGAAAATATCATTACTTTCAAAGTGGAACAAGCTGAAGAATATTATAAAAATTTCTATCGACCAGAAAATACCGTGATTGGCATGGTGGGAAATTTTGATGAAGAAGAAGCAATTCAAATCCTAAAGAAATACTTTGGGGATTGGGAAAATCCCAAAGAACCAATGAAAAGAAGCATTCCTACTTCTATTCTTCATCAAAATCGAAAAGTGGTTCTAAAAATAAATAAAGAAGGTTCTCCCATTCTTCTTTTGGCTTGGTTAAAACCTAATTTTCCTCAAAAAGAAGATTTGGTTTTGGGGATATTGGCAGATGTCTTGGTAGGAAGACCCGACACTCGACTCGAAAAAACAATCATCCAAAAGGAGCAATTAGCTACTCAAATTCAAGTCTATACTTCTTATCCTGGAGAACGCTACGAGAACTTGTTTTTGATGTTTGTTTATCCAAATCTGAGTCTTTTAAAAAATCCACAAGATGAAGAAGAACTCCTCAATCTTTATCAACGTGTGCAGGATGGAATATTAAGGGAGCTTCAAAACATCCAAGAGCATGGTTTGGATGAAAAAGAATTAGAACGAGTCAAACAACTATATTTGACTAACTTTATCAAACAAATGCGATCCAATTCATATTTGGCAGAGATACTTACTTATTCGGAATTGGTTTATGGGGATTACCATCTGATTTTTGATTATTACAATCAGATAGAAAATATCAGCGTCAAAGATGTGCAAGAAGTAATAAGAAATTATCTTTCTTTTGAAAAAATGTCCAGAGCAGTTCTCATTCCAAAAAAATGAAAATGTTAAAAGTTTTTTGTTTCATTTTGTTGTTAGGTGTGCCTATGAAAATTCAGAGTGAAAATTTTCTTTCAAACGAGAATCCTTTGAGCCTTTTGAAAAGAAAAAATAGTATATTAGAAGGATTAACCTTCAAAGAACTTAACTTTACTATTCCCAAAATCAAAGAGAAACGTATTTCTGAACATGAGTTTTTGTATGTTTATCATGATCCTACACTTCCTATTGTGAATTTGAACATTCTCTTCGAAGGAGGCATAGAAAGCCAACCCCATGATGAACCAGCTCTTTTGCCTATCTTGGTTGAAGTTTGGGAAAATGGTGGTGCAAACGGCAAAGGTCCAGAAGAAATTTCTGAAGCTTTAGCAGAGCTCGGGGTTGAGTTTCAGATTTCTTTGCATCAAGAAATAATTCTTGTAGAAATGTACGTGTTGAAAGATAACTTTCAAAAAGCTTTTAGCATTCTAAAAGAGATTCTTTTAAAGCCTGAGTTTTCGGAAGAAAGGCTTCATACTACGAAACTCAAATTTAAAGACAATCTCAAAAGACGAAACGACAAACCCGAGCAAATTGCCAGTAGAAAAATCAAAGAACTCTTTGAACATCCAAGAAAAGTTTTTGAAAGTATTTCTCCAGAAGAAATCGATAAGGTTCAAAAGAGAGATTTGATTCACGCATACCAAAAAATCCTTAAAACTCGAAGAATGCATGTTACGATTGATGGAGATTTAGAAGGAATACCTTATGAAGAAATGATATCATCTTTGAGTGAAGAAATGGGAGAGATCCAAAATCCTTTTGTTCTTCATAAAGAAAATAAACCAAAGCTTGGAAGGCAGGATTTGAAAAATACTATTCTTTTGATTGAAAAAAATGTTCCCCAAGCGGTGATTGTTTTAGGGACAAAAGTGCCATCTTATAACGATCCTAAAAACTTTTCATTAAGATCATCAAATTACATTTTAGGGGGAGGTTCGTTTGTTTCGAAAATGATGAGGGAGATACGGGTGAAAAGAGGATTAGCCTATTATGCATATTCTCATATCAGGTTTTTTCATGAGGAAGGACGATTTACCTCATCAACAGGAACCAATGTGAATCAAGCTCCTGAGTCCCTCAAAATCATGTTGGATTTGATTGAGAATTTTCATCTGTACGTGAGTGATGAAGATGTCGAAATCACCAAAGAAGCTCTGATCAACTCTCATGTTTTTGAGTTCTCAAACCCAACGAGAATTCTTCGCTCAATTGTTTTAGAAAGAATTTATCAAACACCAGAGAATTATCTTGTGTTGTTTCCTTCAAAGATCAGAAGTATTACAAAAAAAGAAATCATTCAGGATTTTCAAAGCTATATAACAGCAAATCAGTTATGGATTGTGGTCGTAGGACCGAGAAGCTTGGAAAAAGAATTAAAAAAATTTAACAGAAAGGTCTTAATTTTTGATCCGGACCAGCCTTTATAGAATGAAATTATCCGTATATCGATATAGAGACTTTGTTTTTGTTGGGAATACAGAAGGGGGACTACATACAACCGTAGCTATTCCAAGATTCAAACTAATGTTTGATACAGGAATTGGTTCACCTCAGCTTACTGATTATAATAAAATCTTGCTTACTCATGGGCATTTGGATCATTCTTCAGGGGTTGCATATTTAGTTTCTCAGCGAAGTTTGCGCAAATTAGAACCTCCTGAGATTTACGTGCCACCCCAGATTTATGAACCATTGGATCAAATCCTCAAGCTTTGGAATGAAATTGAACAATATGAATCCCGATACAAATTAATCAAAATTCAATATGATCAACTCTATCCTTTGCAGGGGAATTATTACTTTCAAGCTATTCCCAGTTATCATCGAATTCCCAGTCATGGATATGTGATTTTCGAGAAAAAACAAAAACTAAAAAAAGAGTTCATTGGACTTCCAGGGCACGAAATTGCCGAACTAAAAAAGACAAATCCAGATATTATAGAAACAAAATGGGAACCTGTGATTACTTTTTCAGGAGATACTAAGATTGAATTTGTATTAAATAACGAGGTTGTGCAAAACTCAAAGATATTATTTTTAGAATGCACGTATATTTGTGAAAAGCGTAATGTCGAGAGAGCTCGAAGATGGGGGCATATCCATCTATTCGAGATTATCGAAAATGCAGAGTATTTTCGTAATGTTGAAAAACTATACCTAATGCACTTTTCTCCAAGATATACCAATCAAGAGATCCTTGATACATTAAAGCGTTTACTTCCTAAATGGCTTTATGAGATAACCACACCCTTTTTGACGAAAAAGAAAACTGAGATAGAGTATTCTGATATTATCATTAACTTATAAAGAGGATATATCTATTGTTAAAAAATTATTGCCAAAGCGTGAAAAATAAATAAAATAGCTTAAAACATGATTGACACTAGCCTGAGTGGGAGTAAAAAATTTACAATTTTTTTGCTTCTTTCTTCATCGGTGATGTTTAGCCATGCAAGAATGTTAGCTAATGATGGTAGCTTGAAAGAGTCAATACAAGTGATTGAGACCGAAAAAAGGGAAAAGAGCTCGATATCTCAAAGTAAAGTCTTACAATGTTGGATAGAAGATAATTTGATTGAGCTAAAGATTGATTCGAATAAAGGGATTTATTTAAGAAATCAAGAGAGTTTTTTAGTGGAACAAATCAAGGATCAACCATCTTTAGAGGATTTACAGTTCTCTTGCAAAGAAAACCTAATTTTTATTACATATAAAAAACCCTTAAGCAATCAGAAATGGACTCTCAAATACGAATATTCAAATCAAAGACTGAAATTCATTGAAGTTCAATCCTTTGATGATTTTCAACTATACATCAATCAAAGTATTGAGATGGCTATGAAGGGAGAAAAAAATAAAATCAAAGATAACCATTTAATACCCATACCTTTTGCTTATCAGTATATCAATGTAGAAAATCTTTCTTCATTGTTAGATGAAAGTGTTGCCAAGACAAAAAGTGAGTCATTCCAAAAAAGATTGCAAATCTTAGAATCTGTGGCGATATTGACTACTCAGTGGATTTTTTATTATATACATGCCGATGAGGTTAACCTCAGAGAATTCGATAATTACAAAGTATGGACAAGTGCCTGGGAGTCAATAGGTTTAGATAACTATGATGCTTTCTTGTTAGAGTATGCGAAAGTTCTTCTAAAAACTCAATCGAACAAAGGAATAGAAGTTTTAAAATTTCTTAAATCAAGATTCCCAAATAACTTAGAAGTTATGATGGTTTTGGGAGATCACTATTGGGAAAAAGGAAGAAAAGATTTAGCCATCGATATCTACAGGGATCTTGTTTTGAAAAAACAAACTATGGAAAATTGGACTTTGGAATACCAAACACAAGAACTTCCAGCCTATATCTACAAAAGATTGAATTATCCCATGCAGTAAGTATGAGTTGGAAAGAAACTTTTCGTATTCATTTAGTGAGGATGGAGAAATTGTTTCAAAAATATCATCCACCTTTTAAAAATGATGTAAAAGTCTACTTGGCTGGTTATTTAGCACGTTATACGGATAATCAATACATCAAACAAATACAACCCTACATAAGAGATTTAGATGAAATCAAACACTTGGTTATGAAGCATCATCATAAGTTAGGACAAAAATCTATATTGGTTTTTTATGCAAAAGTAAATGCGGAATACAAAATGTTCCAATTGACAAAGGAAATGAGTCAATCAAAAAGTCAAACTCCTTTGTTTATTTCTCTTCAAATTAAAGAACCGGCATCTTTATTCTCTCTTGCTTCCACGTATAGCCAAGTCTCAGGAAAGTTGTATCAAGCTTTTATTTATGAAGTCTTATACAAGAGGATTTGGGAGGTTTTGGAGCTTCTTTCAGAATATATGAAAAGTTTGTATTTGGAAAAAAGTGAACCTTTAACGATTAGAATAGAAGAACTAACTGAAGAAGAATTAAAGGATTTCAATCTAAACTTCAAAAAAATATTGAACAATGATATAAAAGTTGAAGATTTTAAAAAATCCATTAATGATGATTTGTTAAATAATTTTTTTCATTTGTCCTAAGTTTTGCTTTTTCATTTTTGTACTTCTTATAAAAAAAATAAAAAAATCAAACAACAGAAGGATCAAAAGGAAATCGTATGCAAGAAACAGGAATTATTGAATTTCCCATCAATGAAATTTACGATCGAGTATTTTATGTCTTGAATTTCATTCCGAAAATTAGTGAATCTCTTTTAGCATTTCAACAAGACATTTCTAAAGGAAAAATCTTAGATAGTTTTCAAGAGCTAATCAAAAGAGCTGACAAAGAGGCTGAATTGCCCCTACTTGAGGTGATTACTAAAAAGTTCAAAAAAGACCGAATAATTTCAGAAATCAAAGGAGAAATACGAAATGATGGGGATTTTAGTTGGTGGATTGATGCTTTAGATGGTTCAAGAAATTTTATCCATAATAACCCTTTATTTTGTATGTCTATAGGTTTAACATTTCGAGATACTCCCGTAGCTGGGATAGTCTATATTCCTACTTTGAAAGAAACCTATCATGCTATTTATGGTGAAGGTGCATATAAGAATAATCTGAGAATTTCTGTTTCTACTACACCTTCGTTAGATATTGCTTTGGTATCTTCAGGTATACCATTTAATCGTAAAGAGATTTTACATCAGTTGGTCTCAGATTTATCAGCCATGATTTCAGCAGGAACAGGTATAAGAAAATCAGGTTCAGCAGTTTTGGATCTTTGTTGGACAGCTGAGGGTAGGATTGATGGCATGTGGGAAAGAAACCTCAAGCCATGGGATACTTGTGCTGGTTATGTGATTTTACGAGAAGCAGGGGGAAAGATCACAGATACTTTGGGCAATCCCTATCATATTCAGTTGGATAATATCGTTGCTTCTAATGGTTTGATACATCAGGATATATTGAATGCTTTAAAAAATATCAAACAGGGAGATTTCAATTAACATTCACCAAGTCAACGAAAGATTCAATTTTCATGGGTTGGTAGAAATAATAGCCTTGAAGATAATCGATATTTAATTCTTTGCAAAGTTCAACTTGTTCTTTATTTTCTATGTGTTCTACGATAACTTTTAGTTGCAAGGAACGAGCTATTTCATTAATACCCTTTAGGATACTTAAAGCTTTTTGGTTTGTATGAATGTTTTTGGTCAAACTTCCATCGATCTTTAAAAATGAAAAATTGAGCTCATATAAGTGTTTTAAAGATGTATAGCCACTTCCAAAATCATCAATTGCAAGTTCCACAAGATTTTTATTGTAATCCATTATGTTTTTTATTAGATTATAATTTTCAAAAAGGGAATTTTCAGTTATTTCAACAACAAATTTAGCATTATTATTTTTTAGGAAATTCTCTACCATTAAAAGTTGATTATGTAAGGTTTCTATTTTTTCTTCTTTTCTGAGGAACTTATTTACAAATAAATAGATTTGATTTTTTAGAGGAAGTTTTAGGTTTGAAATGATTGATAAAACCTTTTCTTCAAGTTTATCGATTAAGCCAAAGTAGATTGCAGATTCTAAAAACGTATTAGGACTATAAATTTTATCACCGACAATTAAGCGAAGCAATATCTCTCCACCAATAATACTAAAATCTCTGCAGCTCAAGATGGGATGAACATAAAGTTGGATAAAACCCTCATTTGAAAGGATTTTTAGAATTAATTCTTTTCCTGAGTTTAGTCGATCTAATTTTTTTTGGATTGTTTCATCAAAGAATTTAATGGAACCTTTTTCACTGGCTTTTGCTTCTAATAAAGCATTCATGCTTTCATCTAAAATTTGTTTATGACTTTTATTATAATCAGAAATCGAGACCCCACCAGATAAAGTAAAATTCAAAACAGTATCACCTAATCGGAAATCATAATTTTCTAATTTTTGTTTTAATTCGTAAGAAATCTTTAACAATTCTTTTGGATTTGTGTTTGGGATGATAATCCCTCCTTTGTTGTTTCCTATTCGTGCCACGATTCCATTGAAGGGGATGATACTCTTCATGTACTCAGCTAATGAAATAAGAAGTATATGACCAACATCTGGTCCATAATAACTGTTGATAAATCTAAAATCATCAATATCGTAAATTATAATTCCGTATCTTTGATTTTCAATCAGACTTTCTTGATGAATTCGTTTTAATTCTTTCATAAAGCCATCATAATTCAATAAGCCAGTTAAATGATCTCTATATATTTGTTCTTTGCATTGATTCTTCAAGGAATGAAAATCAAGTTGTAATTGTTCATAACTATTAGTTAATTCTAACAATAAGTTTTTTAAAATACGTTCTTTGATTTTGAATTTCATATTTCTTCGAAACCAACTAATATGGATGTTTCATTAAAAAATTCGCCTGGATTTCCGAATCGATCAGGTCCGATTTCCCCAAAGCTCAAAAATCCTACAAGTTTATAATCTTTTAAAACATCATAGTAAGTTCTTTGTTCTTCTTGTTCCATCTGTTCATCAGAAAGAACCAAATTTCTCGCAGCACAACTAATATTCAAAATCCATTCAGGATTTCGTTTTTGGTTTGTAATTATACTTTGTAATTCAATCGCTCTTGTGTTTACATCGTTGAGGATATCTTCGCTATCTCCAATAGATAGTTTTATAAGAGAATTTTCTTCGACTAATCCATAAAATTCTAAAGCATCTTCGTTTATCCTTTTTAGTGTTCTGATGGATGTGACATAACCTTTTCTTTTATCTATTAACAAAAAAGGAAATTCCCATAAGAATTTAACTTTTTCTTTATCATCTAAATCTTTGATTTCAATTCCAGTGTCTTTTAAAAGTCTTTGGATAAAGATTTTTGCAGGTTCCTCTTCAATTAGATAAATCAAGTTTTTTTTTGCTTTTGAGATTTGATAGGTTCGACCTATAGATATAAAACCAAAAGAAAGAGTATTATAAGAAATTACGTTTCCTAACTTAATAATTACAAAACCATCGGTTATAATTGCTCCATTGAATGAGATAAAAGTAAATAAATTAACCAAGTTTGATGATGCTACTCCACCATATAACCTTACTTTTGGGTATGAATTCTTCTTAAATATCAAATTTAGCAGATGATTGATTTCTAAATTCGATTCTGTAGAAAAAATCAAGTAAGTCGAATTTGGATCTTCTTTTAGAAAAGAAAGAACTTCGTTTTTAAGGCTTTTTAGATTTTTGTTTTTCAATTTGTTCACAGCAAAGAAATCTACAAAACCTTTTCGCTCAAACTTTATCGCTACACCTCCAAAGTGATCATATTCTAATTGATTATCCTTCATCGCAGCAATAGTAGAAACAGATACACATTTTGAAGGGTATACAACATCTTTTAAAAGTTCTTGGTTCAAGCTATTAGTATAGAAAAAAGAAGGAAAAAAAAAGATATATAAATCTGGTTCAAATTCTTTTTTGATATTTCTGATTTCTTCTATCAAATCTGAAATTTCTTTTTTCAAAAAAGTGGAAACTAACATTGACAAAATTATACGATATTTTGGAAATTAGTCAATTGAAAAAGAGGAATGAAATACCATATGATGTTGTAAATATGATCACCTTTCGTATTGACTTTCACCCATGAGTGAAAAATTTCATTTTTTATGAATATAGTTTTTTTGGTTTTATCTATAATTCTTATAGTATTCCTTTTGATTGGAGGCTTTTTTATCAAAAAAATTTTTCAAAATTCATTATTGGATTTGGAGATAAAACAAAAAGGACTTCTTTATTTTTATCAATATTACCTTTTGTTAATTTTTCAAAAGCAGGAATATAAAGACTATAAACTCATTTTTTTCTTTTGGATTTATTATCTGGCTTTGAATTTGATTACTCCAATATTTTTATCAACCTTTTTATTGAAAAATGACTGGAATGTGTTGATTGCAATATTTACTATATTAGCAAGTTCAAGTATTTACAATCGGGTTTTTCAGAAATAGATTTTTACAAGTCATTGAGTTTTTTTAATTCTTCTAAGGTGATGGTTTTTTCATATAAAGCTTTACCAATGATAGTTCCTACTAAATTGTTAAAAGAAATGTTTTTTAGTCTTATCACATCTTGTACGTCTCGTATCCCACCCGACGAAATTACTTTTAATTTTGTTTTTGGAAGAATACTTTTGATGAGTTCAATGTTTGGTCCTCGTAATGTTCCATCTTTGGAGATATCAGTTAGTATGATTTGTGGGATTTCCCAGGTTTCAATTTGCTTTAAAAAACTAAATAAGTTAATAGAAGAATTTTCCTGCCATCCCGAGACATAAACATTCTCGTTTCGAACATCAACTCCAACAATCAATCTTTCTTTTGGGTATTTAGTGATGATGCTTTCAACGAATTTCGGGGATTTTACTGCTATGGTTCCAAGAATGAGGTAATCCACCCCCATGTCGAAATAATACTTGATGATTTCTTCTGAACGAATGCCACCTCCTATCTCGATCTTTACGTTATCTTTGTGGTTTAGGATTTGATGGATGGTTCTTTGGTTAATTTTCGTATTTCCATCTTTAGCGGCATTGAGATCCACTACATGAATTCTTTGAATACCTCCCTTTTTGAAGTAATCAAGCCATTCCAAGGGATCCGAGGAATACACTTTTATTTGCTCATATTTTCCTTCGTAAAGTCGAACCACTTGATTTTCATAAATATCAATGGCAGGGATGACAAGAAAATCTGACTTCATTGCTTTTTGACTAAATCCACCCAATCTTTTAGAAACTCGAGCCCCATTTTATCGGACTTCTCTGGATGGTATTGACTACCCCATATATTTTCTTTACGAACTGTTGAAGGAAAAACGTCATTTTCGTAGTTCGTCCACGTCAATATAAATTTTTCATCTACATTCTCTGGTCGAAATGAGTGAATAAAATACATATAACTTTCAAAATAGCTTGGAGGTTTGGGTAGAATATTAGTATTTGGCTGAAGTTTGTTCCATCCCATGTGGGGAATCCTTACGGAATTCGAAAAAGAAAATTTTCGTACATTTCCTTTAATTATGTCTAATCCTTTTACAATTTCCAATCCTGATTCTTTGATCACCTCTGTGGAGTCCGAGAACAAAATCTGAAAGCCAATGCAAATCCCCAAAACTGGTTTTCCTGTTTCAATAAAATCCAGAACCACTTTATCCAATTGATTTTCTTTTAAATTATTCATGGCTGTGTGGAAATGACCATCCCCGGGCATTACCAATCCTTTTGCTTGTTGGATGATTTTTTTGTCACTAGAGAATTCAATTTCTGGATAAAATTTTCTTAATGCTTTAATGATGGAATGAATATTCCCCATTTTGTAATTTAAAACTACAATCATTCCAAAATCCCTTTTGTAGAAGCAATCTCTTGGTTATTTCTTTGGATAGCCATTTTAAGGGCTCTTCCCAAAGCTTTGAAAATTGACTCATGAATGTGATGTCGATTTTCGCCATAGTGAACCATCACATGTAAGTTCATCTTGGCATTGCTAGCAAATTTTTCTAAAAATTCTAACGTTAATTCTGAGTCATAAATGCCAAATTTTCCCATGGAACGTAAATCTGGTCCTTGATATTTGAAATAAAACCTACCACTCAAATCTAAAGCTACTGTTGTTAAAACCTCATCCATTGGTAGTGTAAAGTGACCATATCGAGAGATTCCTTTTTTGTCGCCTAATGCATCGTGGAGTGCTCTTCCTAGGACAATGGCAGTATCTTCTACAGAATGATGGCAATCGATTTCAATATCACCTCTCAAAAAGAGATTGATATCCATGCCACTATGTTTGGATAGATGTGATAACATGTGGTCAAAAAAGGGAATTTGTGTGTCTAACTTATAAGAACCGTTCCCGTCTAGATTAAGAATTAATCGAATGTAGGTTTCATTCGTTTTTCTTTCGATTTCTTGCTTTCTCATAATTGATTGTAACTTCGGGAACTAAAGCATGAGGTGTAAGAATAGCATTTTCCAATTCTCTTGTCCTCCAAATTTTACTACGTATCAGTCTTGCACCACGCTTAAAAGTAAAAAAACTCCATGCCCACTCAATAAAAACGATCAATTTATTTCTAAATCCAATTAAATACAGAATGTGAACAAATACCCATATCAACCATGCAAGAAATCCTTTTAAACGAAAATTCCGAACTTCCAGTATTGCATGAAATCTCCCAATGGTTGCCATGATCCCCTTGTCAAAATATACAAAAGACTCCCTAGGCTTTTTCTCTAAATCTCTTATAATGGTTTGCGCCACAAATCTTCCTTGTTGCACGGCAACTGGGGCTATACCTGGTAAAGGCACTCCATCTTTCGTATGAGAAAAATTTGCCATATCCCCGATCACAAAAACATTCGGATAGTTTTTAATGGATAAATCAGGTTCTACTATTACTCTGCCAATTTTGTCTTTCTCAACATGTAGTTTTTGACTCAATGAAGAAGCTTCAATACCTGCAGCCCACAAAATGGTTTTAGCTCGTATAATTTCTTCACCGGCCTTTACGTATCCATCTCCAACTTCTGTAACGTAAGTGTTGGTCCAAATGGTTACTCCTAATTTTTCTAACGTTCTTGCGGCATATTCTGATAACTCAGGAAGAAAGCTTGGCAGAATTCGGTTATTAGCTTCAATTAGTATGATTCTTGTTCTTCCGGGATTGATGTTTCGAAAATCCTTACTCAAAGTATAACGAGTAATTTCTCCCAAGGAACCGGCTAATTCTACTCCCGTAGGACCTCCACCAACTACGATGAAAGTTAAGTATTCTCTTTGTTTTTGTATGTCCTTTTCTCTTTCGGCAAGCTCAAAAGCTAAAAAGATTCTTCTTCGAATTTCTGTTGCTTCTTCTATTGATTTTAAACCCGGAGCAAATTCCTCCCATTCATCTCGTTTAAAGTAGCTGTGAGTAGCGCCACATGCTAAGACTAAATAGTCATAGCTAAACTCTTCAAAATCTGTATAGACTTTTCTACTTTCAAAATCCACATCTACGACATTTCCTAAATAGACTATGATATTGGGATCATGGGAAAAAATGCTTCGAATGGGAACAGCAATATCAGCAGGGTTTAGAGCTCCCGTTGCAACTTGATATAACAAAGGCTGAAACAAATGATGATTTTTTCTATCAATCAAAATAATTTCTAAATCTTTTCGTTTTTTTAATTCATTTGCTGCGTTTAGTCCACCAAATCCAGCACCAACAATCACTACTCTTGTTTTTTTCATAATTCCTATCTTCTGTATTTCTTGGATATAAACAAATACCAAAAAAAAAAGATAGGTCATAATGACAACCAATCCAAAGAAAAAATCTTTTGGATATAAAGAAAAATTAATAGAAACTCTATTCGTAAAAATCAGAGCCTCTTTGGATCAGATATTCAATGATTTGGGGAATTGTTGTATAAGAAATGTTCTTCCAGAAGATGACATACGGAAAGTTAGGAACAATCGTATGACCATCCGAAATTTTTTCATACCATTTTTTTATGAAGTTGGAAATGTGCGTCTTCCAGAACAAGGGAAGTCGTTGATTTTCTAAATAATTCCAAAGATCCTGAGCTATGCCTTTTCCTCTGGATTCTATCGATACCGCAAACTTGGAAAGATAAAATCCAAATTCCATTTGTTCCAAAACAATCAGGCTTTGAAAATTTTCGTCAAAGATTATGTCTGTGATGTTTTTTAAACGATCTGGAAGTAGTCTTTTTTGAAAAGACGTTTCGATAATAGATTTTGCTTTAGTTATAATTTCTTGTGTGATTTCTTGTTTTTTGAAGTGTATGATTTTACTATTTTTTCTTAATAGGGTTCCAGATCCCTTTATGGTAAAAAGTTCTTTCAGAAGCATCAAAGAAGAAGTAATCGATATGTGAATATCAGGAACTTTTTGGTATAAATAGCTAGCTATTGCATAAATACCAATATCATTTTCTGATACCTTATCTGGGACTTCGTATAATTTGAAGTGAAGTTTCTCGTATGAGGTTATTGTTTCGATTAGCAGAGGTTGTATTTGATTGTAAGGTTGATTATTTGGATCATGTATGCTTCCCTTACCTCTAACAAAATGAATTCTTCGAGGAAGTTGATTTTGATGGTTTAAATAAAACTTCAAAAAAGTATTATCATCAAAAAAAACTATGGTTTTTTTTATTTCTTTATTGAGAAAATCTAAGTGGGATGTCAGATAAAAAAAGTCATGTTCTTGAAATTTCGGAAAATAATTTTTGCTTTCATAACCTCCTACATAGATAATAGCAAAAAGTTCTAACTTATCCAAAGTTTCAATAGAAAATAAAAAACTTTCCCAAAGTTCGTTAAGAGTGTCATAGTCAGGTATCAAGATACAAAAATTAGATGAGTTCGTGCTTTTGAAACGCTTTAAGTAAAATTCTACCTCTTCACTTCTTCCTAAACTTTCTAAAATCAATCTTACTGTATTTGAGTATAACATTATCGAGAAAGAAATTCAGGTAAAAACCTTACATCATCAACTTTAAAATCAGGATTGAAAGAGAAAAAAAATAGTTCAACGATAGAGTTTCTTTCCACTTTATAAATTTCAATTTTTGTTGGGTATTGGCTTAAAAAGATTTCTCTTTGATTGTTTTTTTCTATCACTAAGGAGGATTGATAACCGAACAGAATGCGATATTTGTCTTTTTTTGTTTTATCTTTAAATTCTTCGAAAATCAGCATTTTTTTTAGTTCAAGTGCTTCAGTAAAGTGGATGATTAGAGAATGTTGATCATAGGGAAAAAAGAATTTAGAGTAAATCAAAATTTGGTCGTTTTGTTTTTCTATTCGTTGTGGGTCATACACAAAACGAAAAATCACGCCACAAAAAAGAATCAATGGCATATGATTCCAGTCTTGAAGTAATTGTTTTTGTTCGAATTTTTTATAAACATCTCTTCGTTTATCATAGAAGTATAACTTCTGAGATTTTCTGTCACAGAGAAAACGGAAATGGAAATTCTGATCTTTTGATAAATTCCAAAAGTAGTGATGGTTCTTTTTTATGAGTTCGAAGTCATAGTTTTCTTTATGTTTCATTGGAAAATAAAATGAAAACATGCCGTTGTAATAACCATTCATAGGTTCGAGGGTTTGATCGAGCATGTCCAGATATTCTTGAGCTGATTTAGTTTGAGCCATAGATAAGTTGTTCAGAAGAGAAAAGCAGAGAATGATGATTTTTTTTTGCAAATGAATTTTTCTTGTCATAATGTATTTGCTTATAATTATTGTTGGATACCAATCTAAGGAGTTTCCAATGAAGGCAAAAACTTTATTTAAGTTAGTAATTTTAATGATGGCAATCTCTTCAGTATGGGGAGATACCTTCAAAATCAATGTTGGTTTCTGGCCAGGAGAATTAGAGCCAGAATTAGAGAGTCGATTTTTCCTTGATGATTTGATACAACCAGGTGGCTTGGGAAGAATTAATTTACCTTGGGCAAACAAATCAACATATACATTATATCCCTTTGGTTTTCAGTATATCATGCCAGTCAATAAAAACAGATTAGTTTTAACAGCGAATTTGATTGGCTTTTCTCCTGATTACCGGTATAATGGAATCAATTTAGCACCAGCCATTAGCATAGTGGAACTTAAAGATTTTGATATTGATGATCTAGAAGGAGAAGTAGGATTTGAATTTCCTTTACAACAAATTATTTTAACTCCAAAGTTCGGCGTGAGGTATCATGAACAAACATTTCAATATAATGAAATTACAATTGGAAATGCCCTTTCCCTTTCGATAGGAGATAATCAATTTGAAGCATCCGCTTTGGGAACATATTTGGGATTGGATTTTCAAATCAAAGTTGACAATGATATTTCATTGGTAGCGGAATATTTAAATACCGCTTTTCTTCCTGGTTTCAGTGGTGATATGAAGTTCAAAAAAACCATCATTAGTTTGTTCGGTGGCTTTTCTGTAATATCAATTGAAGATCAAACTTCGAATTATGATGTAAAAATTGAAAGGTTCAAACTTGGTCTTAGATATAATGTAAACAAAAATATCGATATTGAATTTGGTTTACGTAATGAGACACAAACCCATTCGTATCCAGCTTACTTTAGTATTCCTATTATCGTAAGTAATGTGGGGACAGGAATATTCTTAAATCCTTTGTTTGAACTTATCACCGATTTAGTTTTCTGGCAGCAAGAACAAGAACAGAAAAAAGGTTTACTATACTTTGCGGTATCATTTCCTTTTGATAGCTAAATTTGTTTTTTTTTGTTGATTAAATATAGTAACGTATTTTGAAAAGCTACACAAGGAGGAGTCGATGTATAGAGTGTTGATAAGTTTATTGTTAATTAGTTTTGGTAGTGGTTTTGCACAGACACCTGTGGGTTTGTGGCGGAATATCGATGACGAAACAGGAAAGCCCAAAGCGGAGATAGAGATTTTTGAAGAAAATGGTGTTCTTTACGGCAGGATAGTGAAGCTTCTCAATCCCAGCGAGCCGAATCCGAAGTGTAAGAAATGTCCGGGGGAGTTTAAAGATAAGCCGATTGAGGGGTTGCGGATTATGTGGGGTTTGAAGAAGACGGGGAATGAGTATACAGGAGGGAAGATATTAGATCCGAATAATGGGAATATCTATAGTTGCAAGATGGAGTTGGTAGAACCCAACAAGTTGAAGGTTCGTGGTTTTTTGGGGGTGTCATTATTAGGTAGGACACAGTATTGGTATAGGATAAAATAGATTGGGAGCTCGGATACTCGAGAAGAGTATCCGAGCGTTTTTGTGTATGAGAGAGACGTTGAGGATAAGGAATTGGGTTTTGATAGTTTTGGTTTTTTCAGGAGCATTATTATCCGACGAACAACGAAAAAAAGAAGAAAAAAACCAACTCAAAAGCTATGATGTAGAAGTTCATTTGTGTGATGGTCGGATTTTGTCTAAAGGAAAAATCGAAATCCAGGTTCCAGATAAGATTTTGATCATTCATGACGTAGATGGATTAGAATTCCAAAAAGAGATTACGTTAGATCAAGTAGAGAGTATGATTTTCTTGTCATGGAAACCAGAGTTCATAGAAGTAAAAAAAGACAAGGGGAAGCTATATAAACTCGCTGTAAGTCAATACATTATTAAGCTTTCTGATGGTTTGGAACTAAAAGTCAAAAGACCTCTTCCTGAGTTTTTAGAAAAGTTTACTTATCGTAATCGATATGGAGCTACTGTGTTATACTCGTTTTGGATGGATTTATATCAAATTGGTGGAAGTTGGTTTACAGGTCTAAGTGGCACCGAAACAGGAGAAAGAACGCAATGCTACAAAGATGTCGTGAAAAAAATTTTCTTTCAAGATAGAAACAAAGATGCCAAAGAAAATAAAAGCAGTAAATTAAAATAAAGTATGAAAAAGAAAAGCTTTTTGATAATTTTCATTTTTCTTTTAGGATTTCCTTTGTATCCTTCCAGTCCTGTAGGAACTTGGATTATGTTTGATCATCAGGGGAATCCGTGGGCAGAAGTGGAAATCTATCTTAAAAATGACCTTTTGCATGGAAGAATTGTCAAACTTTTGAATCCAAAAGAAACGGATTATACTTGTTCGAATTGCCCTGATGAATTCAAAGACAAACCTGTTGAAGGTTTACAATTCATTTGGGGTTTAAAGAAAAAGTCGGAAAAAGAATACGTTAATGGAAAGATTTTAGTGACTCGTATTGGAAGAATTTTTGACTGTGATATTGAGCAAATCGACAACAATAAATTAAAAGTTCGAGGTTATATCGGAACTACCCTCATTGGAAGGACTCAATTTTTTGAACGAAAACGCTAATGTTTTCTTCCCTGCTTGATTGTGTCCTTTTTTTAGAAAGGCACAATCAACTGGTTCGCATCAAAGAAGAAATCGATCCCAATTTAGAAATGGCAATTGTTCACGAAATTTTATTTCTACAAAAAGGACCTGCCATTTTCTATGAAAACATCAAAAATACAAAGTTTCCTGCAATTAGTAATCTTTTCGGAACTTATGAACGAGCAAAGTTGATATTTCGAAATACTTTACCAAAAGTAAAAAAACTCATAGAACTCAGAGCAAAACCTGAAGTAATCCGCTTAAAGCCATTTTCTTATTGGGATGTTCCCTTTACGGTTTTAAATACAATACCAAGAAAAGTCAAACGTCCCAAAGTCATGGAAAACGAAACCCGAATTTCTCAACTTCCCTTGATCAAAAATTGGCAAAAGGATGGAGGAGCTTTTATCACGTTACCAATTGTGTTATCTTATGATGTGCAGAATCCGAGCATCATGAAAACCAACTTGGGGATGTATCGGGTTCAGCTTAATGGAAACCAATACAAGCCTGATTTGGAAATAGGGCTTCATTACCAAATCCATCGTGGGATTGGAGTCCATCATTACGAAGCAATAAAACATAAGAAACCTTTTAAAGTTAGTATTTTTGTGGGAGGTCCTCCTGCCCATACCTTTGCAGCTGTGATGCCTTTGCCTGAAGGTTTACCGGAAGTTGCTTTTGCAGGTGCTTTGGCAGGTCGTCCTTTTCGTTATGCAAGATACAATGACTATTTTATTTCAGCTGATGCAGATTTTTGTATCGTGGGAGAAGTTCAAGATTACTTACTTCCCGAAGGTCCTTTTGGAGATCATTTGGGTTATTATAGTTTGAGGCATCCTTTTCCGGTAGTGAAAGTGGAAAAGGTTTTTCACCGTAATGATGCTATATGGCCCTTTACAGTAGTGGGAAGACCTCCACAAGAAGATACTATTTTTGGAAAAATCATACATGAACTTACAGGAGACATGATACCTGTTTCTTTACCTGGTGTGAGAAAGGTTCATGCCGTTGATGAATCAGGAGTTCACCCATTGCTACTTGCCGTAGGAAGTGAACGGTACTTACCCTATCTACCCAAAGAACGCCAACAACCCATGGAAATCCTTACACAAGCAAATGCCATCTTGGGTTTCAATCAATTGTCTTTAGCAAAGTACTTATGGATTGTAGCAGAAGACAAAGATGTGCCTGATATACACTCGGTTGAGGAGTTTTTTCAGTATGTTTTAGAAAGGATTGATTTTGAAAGAGACTTTCATTTTATCACGAATACCACGATTGATACATTAGATTATACTTCCTCGAAACTCAATATTGGATCGAAAGTAATTTTTGCTGCAACAAACCCTCAAAAGCGAAATCTATCATACAGAGATGATTCAAAATTAAATAAGCTAAATCTAAAAGAATCTGGGATTTTGGATTTGGATTGGGTATCCAAAGGAATTTTAGCCGTCAAGATCAATCCCTACAAAAAAGAAGATGAGGGGATAAAAAAACTGATTAACTACATAGAAAAAAACTACGAAGCCTTTAAGAGAATAGGATTGATTGTTTTGTGTGATGATGTGAAATTTGTTGCTAAAAACTTCTCGAATTTTCTTTGGGTAACTTTTACAAGATCAAACCCAGCAACAGATATTTATGGTCCTTTTTCCTTTATCAAAGATAAGCACTGGGGATGTAAAAATCCTTTGATTATCGATGCACGAAAAAAACCATACCTACCTCCAGAGTTGGAAATTGATAAAAAAACCCTCTTTAAAGTAAAACGTTTTTTCGAAAAAGGAAAAAGTTTAGAAAAATTCGAATTCATAAACTTATTAGAACTCTGAACTTTATGATTTTTAGGAAGATATTTTTTACTTTACATATCAAATTATCTTGATATTTTGATATTTAAATACATGGATACTTTGGAAATTCTAAAAAGTCTTTCGGATGAAACAAGAATTCGAATTTTCTTTGTTTTGCTTTATGAGCCATTATGTGTCAATGATGTGATAGAAATTCTACAAATGGGACAAAGTAGAATCTCAAGGCATTTAAAAATACTTATGGATTCTCAAATTCTGACAGCAGTTCGAAGTGGGGCAAAAATATATTATGGCATATCACCGGAATTTCGACTTCATCCTTTGTATGATGCGATTTTACAAACAAAAGAAAACGGAAAAAACCTCAACCTTTGGAACAAAAACCTTTGGGAATATCTTAAAAAAGATCAGCTTCGAACTTTTGATTTTTTAACAAAACGAAAAAATGAAAGCATTGAATTTTTTGATCAATTTGGTGACCTTTTGGAATCCACTCAAAATGAATACGTGGATTCTCATTTTTATCGAAAAAAGCTCCTAAGCCTTGTACCCAAAGATATTAAAATAGCTATGGAGGCAGGATGTGGAACTGGTTGGGTTTCTGTGGAATTAGTAAAAAAAATCAAAGAAAAGTTGATTTGTGTGGATCAGAGCTCTTTAAGTTTATCCAAAGCGAAAGAAAAATTCCGAGCTCAGAATCTTTTAGGCAAAGTAGAATTCCTTACTTCTGAAATGGAAAAACTTCCTCTTAAAAATGAAAGTGTGGATTTGGTAGTTTATTCCATGGCACTTCA
Organism: Leptospiraceae bacterium; assembly: GCA_025059995.1. NCBI lineage: Bacteria > Pseudomonadati > Spirochaetota > Leptospiria > Leptospirales > Leptospiraceae > Leptospiraceae bacterium. The sequence goes on along the minus strand of JANXCF010000003.1, from coordinate 379,941 downwards.
TCATACCCCCAATGTCTTAATCGCTCTCAAAGAAGCTCACCGGGTTTTAAAACCCGGTGGAAAAATCCTGATTGCGGATTTAGAGCATCATAACGTTGAAGATATGAGAAAAAAATATGCAGACTTTTGGCTTGGCTTTTATCCTGAAGATTTAAAAAACACGTTATTATCACTTAACTTTCGACAAGTTCAGAGCTACAAAGGCAAAGGAAAAGGAAAACTTACCTGCATTTTTTTCAAAGCAAAAAAATCATAATAAGGAGTACATTATGGGAATACCTTACAAAGTAAAAGACATCAGTTTGGCTGAATGGGGAAGAGAAGAAATCATTTTAGCAGAAAAGGAAATGCCAGGGTTGATGGCACTCCGAGAAAAATATGGCAAAGAAAAACCCTTGAAGGGTGCAAGGATTGCTGGTTCACTCCACATGACTATACAAACTGCAGTTTTGATTGAAACTTTGTTGGAATTAGGAGCTGAGGTTCGTTGGTCAAGCTGCAATATCTTTAGCACTCAGGATCATGCAGCAGCGGCAATGGCAGCAAGAGGAGTTCCCGTGTTTGCATGGAAAGGGATGACAGAAGAAGAATACTGGTGGGCAATCGAACAAACCCTTCATTTTGATGGAAAAGGTCCAAATCTACTTTTGGATGATGGTGGGGATTTGACCTACTACGTTCACGAAAAACATCCAGAGTTGCTCCCTGAAATTCGTGGTGTTTCAGAAGAAACAACGACAGGAGTAAAGCAACTCTATCGAATGCTAAGGGAAGGGAGATTGAAAATCCCAGCTATTAATGTGAACGATTCTGTAACAAAAAGTAAGTTTGATAATATATATGGATGTCGTGAATCTTTAGTAGATGGTATTCGTAGAGCCACAGACATCATGTTAGCTGGAAAGATTGCTGTGGTTTGTGGTTATGGTGATGTGGGAAAAGGTTCTGCCCAGTCCTTACGAAATAACCATTGTCGAGTGGTTGTGACAGAAATTGATCCCATATGTGCATTGCAAGCAGCGATGGAGGGTTATACTGTGGATGTTCTTGAGAACTGGGTGGATAAAGCGGATATTTTTGTTACAGCTACAGGTAATCGGGATGTGATTCGGATTGAGCATATGGAAAAAATGAAGGACGGTGCTATCGTTGCCAACATTGGACACTTTGATGTAGAAATTCAAGTCAAGAAACTCAAGGAATATCCTGGAATCAAACGAACTACCATCAAACCACAAGTGGATAAGTATACGTTCCCAGATGGTCATAGCATTATTCTTTTGGCGGAGGGTCGATTAGTGAATTTAGCCAACGCAACGGGACATCCCAGTTTTGTTATGTCAACAAGTTTCACCAATCAAGTGTTGGCACAAATAGAACTCTACACAAAAAAATACGAAGTGGGGGTTTATCTTCTACCAAAGCATTTGGACGAGATGGTGGCAAGACTACACTTAGAAAAAATCGGAGCAAGATTAACAAGACTAACTCCAGAACAAGCCGAATACATTGGAGTTCCGATTGACGGACCTTACAAACATGACCACTATCGATACTAAATCCAAGTTCCAAGAACTTAAAGAACTCCTAAAAAAAAGAATCTTAGTTTTGGATGGGGCAATGGGAACCATGATACAAGCTCTTCGTTTGGATGAAAAAGATTTTCGTGGGAGTCGCTTCCGAAATCATGAGGTTCCCTTACAAGGAAATTATGATTTACTCTCACTTACTCAGCCCCATCTGATCCAAAACATTCATGAAGAATACCTCAAAGCAGGAGCAGACATCATTGAAACCAACACTTTCAATGCAAATTTAATCTCTCAAGAAAAATATCAACTAACGGATTTTGTATATGAAATAAACTACCAGTCAGCAAAAATAGCCAGAGAAGTCGCAGATCGCTATTCAACTTCAAAAAAAAACGATATGTAGCTGGGGTTCTTGGTCCAACAGAAGTTGGTCTTTCTCAATTCAATGACATTTCATTTCAAAAAGTAGTAGCATCTTTTTACGAGCAAATCAGAGCTCTAGTGGATGGGGGCGTGGATGTTCTTTTGTTGGAAACTGTTTATGATACATTGAATGCAAAAGCAGCTATCTATGCTTTGATGGAATTTTTTTCGAAGAATCCCAAAGATATCCCACTGATGGTGAGTGCTACGATTTCTTCTTCCCAAACATTGTTATCAAAACAAGATGTGTTTTCTTTTTTTGTGTCCATTCGGCATGCACCTAATTTGCTTGCGTTGGGTTTGAATTGTTCGTTGGGTCCTCCTTTTTTGGGTTCTTTTCTTGATGGCTTGAGTACTTTTGTTGATGTATATACAATTTTTTATCCTAGTGCAGGTCTTCCTGATTCGAAAGGAAATTATCCTTACACTCCAGAACTCATGGCAGAGCTTGTAAAAGAATATGCGAAACGAAAATGGCTCAATATCGTTGGAGGATGCTGTGGAACAACACCTAAACACATTCAATACATTGCAGAAGTAGTTGCTCGTTATCAACCCCGCAAGCCAAAAGAAAATAACACTCTACAACTTTCAGGTTTGAAGAAATTAGAGATACACTCAAACTCTAATCTCGTTTTTATTTGTGATATTTCTGAGTTGATTTTGAAGATAATTTCTTTTTCAGAAAATAGACAATTTTCTGAAATTTTTGATGAGGTATATCAAGAACTTCCCAGAGAAGCCAAGATTTTGTTTATCAACATAGATGCCTTAAAGTTTAATTATCAAGAAGACTTTAAGAGTTTTTTCAAAACCCTTTCTCAACACACAAAATTAGGAGTATTTCCTCTCATGTTGAGTTCATCTCGATGGCATGATTTAGAACATGCCTTAGAAAACCTACAAGGAAAGAGTATTGTTGATGGAGCTTCCATCGAAGAGGAAATTTCTGAAATAAGAAAGAAAATTGAATTTTTACGAAAATATGGGGTGGCAGTTTCTTTGAAAGTTCAAACGTCAAAAGAAAATCTGCAAAAAAAAGCAAAAACACTTCAAAAACTATATGAAATCCTAACAAAAGAGATCAAAGTTCCACCAAAAGAAATTCTATTTGAGTTTTCTTTATCAGAGGATCTTCTTTTTGATAATACTCTTAGTGCTATCAAGTTCATCAAAACTAAATTTCGTTATTCGAGTATTATCATAAGGTTTGTGTCTTCTTTCCAAGAAAAGAAATTAAAACTTAATATCTTACAGAATGCAGGGGCGAATTTGATTCTTATGAAACCTGAACATTTTGAATTCAGAGAATCATAAATCTTTTTTTCGAATGGCATCTAAGGGGATACGATAATCGTTTGCCGCATTCCACATAATCCAACCGAAGCCATGATGTTTTTCAATTGTTTGGATTTGTCTAATGATGTAGGTTTCGTTATATTCTGTGACACGCCATCTAAAGGCTTGTATCCAAGGTCGGATTTTTACATAATTTGGCACTAACTCATGAAAATACTTCATTCCTTTTTCGTAAAAATACTCAGGATAATCTGCAGGATTGGGAATACCTTCAAACCCACGATTAAAATGAGAAGGATATAGCATTGGTGATATATAATCAATAAATATACTGATTTCTGGAATATTTTGTCCCGTAGCTTCGATGTCTTGTTTTACCTGCCATCCTGTTATACCAAATACATCTAAGCTAAGTTTTGTTTTCGTAGGGTACTTTAACCACCACGCTTGAAAAAGAAATTCCTTTAGGATTTTAGTTTTATCTTCGGGTTTTTGGACTCGTTCATAGACAACACCACTCAAATCTCCTTCAGCTGGATAACGAACATAATCGAATTGTATTTCGTCCACACCAAAGCTCAATAATTCTTTAAAAATTCTTAGATTGTATTCTTGAACTTCTTTTTTGGCTGGATCTACCCAAACAGGTTGTCCTTTGAATTCAATCGTTTTGGAAGCTGTATTTCGGTTATAAATGGCTAAATCTTTGCGATGTTTGATTAAATTCATGTCTTGGAATAATGCCTGCCTTACAATCACATAAAAATTCTTTTGATGTAGGTAATAAACCAACTTGTTAAAATCCATGATGGTTGGAGGGTGAGTTTGGTATTTTCTTACTTGAGGATCTGAACTTTCATAGCTCAATATCCCAACAATGTCTTTTGCGTCAATCACAAGGGAGTTGATGGGAGTGTTCTGGAGTTTTGGAAGTAATTCCATGATTTGATCTAACGAAGCCAGATCCCATCGGACATAGATAGCATAGGCTGGTTTGTTCCAATCCAAAGGTGTATTGAAAAAACCCTTCGGGTAAAACTCAGGAATTTGAAGTTGAGTATCAGTTGAACAAATTGAATTTTGATTTTTGATTTTGTTATCTTGTATGAATCTTTTCTTGTATTCCTCATAAGAAAATATTAAAGAATATTTATAAGTTTTTTTTATGATTTCGTTAATGGGTTCATCTTTTTCGCAAATGTAGATATTTGACGTTTTTTTATTCTCATGGGTTTCCGTTTTTGCCAAAAAAAACTCAAAATTATTGAAGTAATTATAATTGATATTCGTCAAAAAAGCGAATAAGAAAAATAAAAGAATAAGAATCAAAAAGAATTTAAATTTATTTAGAAAATTTATAAATTTTTTTATGTTTGTCATAATTGTTTGATTTTTTCATTCTATTTTGAGTGTCAATTAATAAAAGCTCTTCAGTTTGATTTCTACTTAGTATTCAAAATCAAAAACACTTGATAAAGATAGAAATATTCGTATTGTGTAATATATGAAAAAGCTGTTAGGAATTAATCCGACTACAGAAGAAATCATATGGGAGTATACAGCACATACCCAAAAAGAAATTATAGAAATTGTTGAAAAATCACATCGAGCTTTCCATCAATGGAGAAAAATTCCTTTAAAAGATCGCTTGGAGAACATCAAAAATCTTGCTCAGAACTTAAGGCAAAACAAAAGGAAATACGCTGAACTTATCACAATCGAAATGGGAAAACCAATAACCGAAGCCATTGCGGAAATTGAAAAATGTGCCTTGCTTTGTGAATTTTATTACGAAAATTCTGAAGAATATTTATCACCTCAAACTCGAAAGGGAGCATTGAATCATGCTAAAGAGAATTATGTTGTTTTTGAACCATTAGGAGTGATTTTAACTATCATGCCTTGGAATTTTCCTTTCTGGCAAGTGTTACGATTTAGCATTCCTACTTTGATTGCAGGAAATACAGTGATTTTAAAACATTCTCCGAACGTTTCTCGAATCGCTTTAGTTTTAGAGAAGATTATGTTAGAAAGCGGTATGATGGAAAATGTATTTCGTTCCATTCTTGTTCATCAAGATGATGTTTCTGAGGTTACAGAACTCATTTTGTCTATGCCACAGGTTCAAGGTGTGAGTGTGACGGGAAGTGTTCGAGCAGGGAAATCCGTTGCTCAAATCTCTGGAAGATACATAAAAAAATCCGTGTTGGAATTAGGAGGATCAGATCCTTTTATTGTTCTAGATGATGCAAATATCGAAGAAGCAGCATCCACAGCTGCATTAGCTCGCTGTCAAAATACAGGACAAAGCTGTATTGCTGCTAAGCGTTTTATCATCATGGACTCTATTTACGATAAGTTTATGGAATTGTTCTTACAACAAATGGAATTGTATTCCCAGAACATTGGCGATCCTCTAAAAGAAACGACAAGAATTGGACCCATAGCAAGACGGGATTTACTTGAGAATATAATTCATCAAGTCGATGAAGCGGTAAAAAAAGGAGCAAAGGTTCTGCTTGGTGGTGAACGCCCGAATATACCTAAGGGTTTTTTTTATCGCGTAACAGTGTTAGAAAATATCCATCAAGATATGCCTATTTATCGAGAAGAAATATTTGGACCAGTTGCTATGGTCTTTCGTGCTAAAAATTTAGAAAATGCTTTACATTTGGCAAACGATACTTATTTTGGACTTGGAGTGTCAATTTGGACTACAGATTACAAAAAAGTAAAAAACATCATGCCGGAATTATTTTTTGGAAATGTTTTTGTGAATGGTATGGTGAAGTCTGATCCTGGGTTTCCTTTCGGAGGCGTAAAAGAATCTGGCTATGGAAGAGAACTTTCTTTAGAAGGGATTCGAGAGTTCACAAATATCAAGACAATAAGAATCTACTAAAATGCAGTTAGCTCTCGATTTTATCAAAGAAATCTTTCAGTTGGGACCTGTTGTTATTTTTGTTTGGAGAAATGAAGAAAAATGGCCAGTTGATTTTGTAACAGAAAATGTGGTAGATTTGACGGGTTATACTTCTCAAGAGTGGTTGGAAAGAAAAGTTTTATATTCAGATGTCATCCATGAAGAGGATTTGGAAAGATTCAAAGAAGAAATCCGAATGTTTAGTTATGAATTTAAGTTAAAAAGATGGAAGCATAAGACTTATCGCTTTAAAAAAAAGAATCAAGAGATTATTTGGGTAGATGATCATAAAATCTGTTTTTATAATCAAAATCATGAACCAGAGATATATGTTGGGTATTTGATTGATGTATCCTGTCAGTTTCGACTACAAGAAAGAATTAAAAATGAATTAGAAAAGTATATTTCTTTTTTTGAGAAACATTCTGTTCACATGTTGATAGTGGATCCGGAAACGAGTTCGATTGTTGAAGCAAATACGTCAGCAGAAAATTTCTATGGATTTACTAAAGAAAGACTAAAAAACAAAAATTTACTGGATTTCTTTGTAATACCTAAAGAAGAACTTGAATTAAAAATACACCAAGCAGCTTTGAATCTCCTAAATTATTTTTTGATTCCTCAAAGATTGGCTGATGGTTCAATGAAAGAAGTAGAGATTTTTTCCTCAGTGGTTGAGGTTCAAAAGAAGAAATATCTTTTTTTTATTATTCATGATATTACAGAAAAATTGAAGCTCCAACGAGAACGAGAAATGGAAGAAATTCATCAGCGTTTGGAAACTTTTTTCACTCAAGAAATTCATAAGCGAATCTCACTTTATAAGAGGTTTCAGTTATTATATAACCAGAGATTATTTGGAATTGGAATCATTAGGAATAATAGGATCATTGAGTGTAATAATTATTCAGAAGAAATATTAAAAGCGCCTATTCGAAAGTTAAGAAATTTAGATTTTACAGATTTATTAGACTTTATTGATAATGGATTTAAAGGTTTTGAAGCCAACGAAGAACCTCGTTTCTGGGGTGTTCGATTGGGAAATTCGCCAGAGCGATTTTTTTACTTATTTTTGTACCCAATTAATGGAACAAGAAATTCTAAAGAATCACTTGCAATTTTTTATGAAGTTACTGATCTTATAAAAGTCGAAAAAGAAAAAAAAGAAAAAGAACAGATGTTTTTATATCAATCAAAATTAGCTGCGATTGGGGAAAGTTTGAATATCATAGCTCACCACTGGAGACAACCTTTAAATAACATCACTTTGATGCTACAATATATAATGTATCACTCAAAAAAAGAGATGCATACAGGTTTAGATTTACAATCAATTTTAGAAGCAACTTTACAAGAAATTCAATTACTCTCAGACACAATCAATGATTTTAAGAGCCTTTACGAGTGGGATCAAGAAAAAACTGAATTTAGTGTAAGAAATGAATTATTCTCAGTTTTGGAATTTCTGAAGGTACCATTGGAAATTTCGAATATACAATTTATAATTAATAACGATGAAGATTTTATGGTTTTTGGATATAAAAATTTATATAAACAAGTCATGCTACATATTTTAAACAATTCAATGGAAGCTATTCTAGAATGTCGCAGAAAAATTCAAAATCATGTAGGAATCATTAAAATTGACATTTTTTCAAAAACCAGAGAAATAAGAATTTGGGATAATGGAAGGGGTTTCCCAAAAGAGGTTCTAGAAAGGCTATTTCAACCCTATAATACAACGAAAAAGCTGGATGGTAAGGGTCTGGGACTTTATTCATCATATTTGATTTTGAAAAAATGAATGGTAGTTTACATTGTGATAATTTCATATTTGATGGCTGTTTGGGAGCCATGGTGATTGTTCGTTTTTAGGGTTTATGCAGTTTGATCCAAAGATTTTAGAAATTTCAGACGAAGTCAAAATCTTAATTGTTGAGGATAGTAAAGTAGCATTGGATTATTTAAAAAAGATATTAGAATTAGAATTTAATTCTATTTACACTGCAGAAGATGGTGAAATTGGACTTCTAAGATTTAAAGAAATCCTTCCTGAGATTGTGATTACCGATATTCGAATGCCAAGTATGGATGGTTTGAAAATGATTGAACACATGAAAGCAATAAAAGAAGACTTTTATCCAATTGTACTTACAGCATATGAAGAAAGGGAAATTTTAAAAGAGTCTATTGATAAAAGAGTTTATAAATATTTAGTTAAACCAGTTGTTATTTCTGAACTATATGAAATATTACATGAAATCAAAACCCAAATTCTTTTGAATCGAAAAATTCAGTTTCAAAATAATTTGATTAATAAGATTTTTAGTTCGTTAGAATGTATTGTTTCTGTCAGTAATGGTAAAGAGTTGTTTGCTTTAAATACTTATGGGTTAGATTTCTTGGGTTTTAAAAGCCTTTTAGATTTCAAAAGCCATTATAAATGCATTTGTGAGTTCTTCATTGAAAAAGAAGGTTATATACACAATCATGAAAACTGGTTAAATGAAGTATTGGAATTACCAGTTGAGAAACGAAAAGTAGTCATGAGAAATCCAAAAACCAATGAAGAACATGTGTTTTCAGTTTCAGCGAAGTGGATGGAATCAGATAAATATTTTGTTACCTATTACGATATTACCATACAAGAGAAACAAAAAGAGGTTTTAAAGCGTGTAGCAAGTGTAGATTTTTTGACAGGAATATATAATCGACAATATTTTCATAATTTTCTCAATTTTCATATCGAAAAGCATAAACGTTATAAAGACTCAAAAACCTTTGGTATTTTACTTTTGGATATTGATCATTTTAAAAAAGTCAATGATCAATATGGACACTTGATTGGAGATGAGGTTTTGAAAGAATTTTGTCGGGTAATAAGTTTCAATATCCGAAAATCCGATTTATTTGCAAGATGGGGGGGTGAAGAATTCATCATCCTTGCACCTGAGATAAACTACGATCACCTTGTTATGTTTGGTGATAAAATACGAACGTTGATTGAAACTCATTTTAGAAGTATTGATTTACCGACTATCACAGTGAGTGTTGGAATTTCACTATTTCAAGAAAATGATGATATTAATTCCTTTCTAAAAAGAGCAGATGAAGCATTGTATCTTGCCAAATCAAAGGGAAGAAATCGCGTGGAGATTTTGTAAAAAAAGCCACTTCTCATTCGAAAGAAGTGGCACGAAGTTTTTAATTTAGAGGAATAATTCTTACTTCTACCCTACGATTGGCAGGGCTTGCTCCTGTTCCATCCAAAGGTCGGTCCCAAGCCCAACCTTTTACTTCTGCAACTCGATTAGAAGGTAGATTCAATGCATTTGCAACGGTTTTAGCTCGATCTTCGCTAAGTTTTTCATTGAATTTTCGATTTCCTGTTTTGTCGGTGTGTCCCCAAATTCTTACAGCGGTTTCTGGGTAAGCCTCCAGAGCTTCTTTGAGTCTTGCTACATTCTCTTTTGCAACACCTTGAAGTTCAGCACTTCCCACCTGGAAGTTGATATCCCCATCCATTTTTACAAGAAGTTCTTTCGTTTCTCCTTTTTCATCGGGGATTTTTTCTAGATTAATGCCTCTTGCTCCGAACTGATTTTGGATGTCATCATACATTAAGTCTAAATAGAGTCCAGTTCCTAATCCAGCCAAACATCCTGCAGCTAAACCAACAATCTTCCCTTGATTTTGTTCTTTTCTTTTCTTCAAAACGGCAAAGAAATCCTTTCTTCTTTGCTCTGATTCTCTTTTTCTTTGAACCTCATCATAGATGGCTCCTAATGCTAAACCAGCACCACAACCTATAGCAGTAGAGATAAGGGTTTGCTTACCAATTTTCTCAGCTGTTTGACAGTGAGAAAAAATCAAGGGAATACCAAAAATACTTACCAAAAACAAACCAATCGTTTTTTTGAAAGGAATTATTTTTTCCATGAAAATATCAAAACTGAGTTTATGAATTTTTGTCAATAAAAACTTGATTTTTTTTGAAGCGATTATAAACCTTATCAGAATGCATAATGAAATTTCAGTCTATTTTAGTGGGATTTGTGGTTCTGGAATGAAACCTTTAGCACTTTTAGCAAGTAAAATGAAATATAAAGTATATGGTTCTGATATTTTATTGAATGATTTAAATCACAATTGTTACAAAATTTTGAATGCTTATCAAATTGAATGTTTTGGACATCCAAATTTAGAAGTCTTAAAAAATTGCGATTATTATGTGTATAGTTCTGCTATATCAGAAAATCATCCAGAAAGGCAATTTGCTTCTGAACTTGCAAGTAAAGGAGAAATTCAACTATTCCATCGAATGGATTTTTTGAATTTTCTATTACAAAATCACGAGAATCAAATCGCTGTTGCGGGAACCCATGGTAAAACCTCTACAACATCTATGATAAGCTGGATTTTGATGAACTTGTGTTTGAATCCAACTATTATCGTGGGTGGTTACCCCAAATTTCTCCCTCAAGGATTTCATAGTGGAAATAACATCTCTGTTTATGAAACCGATGAGTCTGATGGTTCGTTTTTAAAATCGAATGCAAATTATAAAATCATTTTAAATATAGATACAGATCATTTAAACTATTATCAAAGTTTTGAACGGCTTACCAAAGCTTTTTTTGATTTTTCTAAAAATGCTATGTATAGCATAATCAACAATGATGACTTAGAACTACAGAAATTTCCCTACAATGTCGAAGAAAAATTTTATATAGGTTTTGGGACAAAAAAGCCAGATCACAATCTCTATCGTTATTTTTTTTTAGGTATTTATCAAGGAGATATACTACGTATCAATTTGTTCAAAAACCAGAATTTGATTTATGACTCTAAGAACGAAGGAATTCATTTTCGTTTTCCGGGAAAACACTTTTTGAAAAATGGCTTGGGTGCTATTGCTACTGTATATTCATTACTGTTGGAGTATCCTGGACTATCTTATAGGTCTTTGGGAAATGAAATACAGAATCCACATTCCATGAATTATTTAATCAGAATTTTGAATCGTTTCTCGGGAGTCGAAAGAAGAATGGATTTGATTGATAACGTAAATGGAATTGATATTTACGATGATTATGGTCATCATCCGACTGAAATTGCTAATGTATTATTATCCATGAAAGAAAGATACAAAAACAAAATCGCTGTTGTCTTCCAACCTCATCGTTATTCACGAACTCTGAGTTTAGCCAGAGATTTTGCGAGAGCTCTGGAATTAGCAGATGAGGTCTACCTTTTGCCACTTTATAGTGCAGGTGAGAGTCCAATCGCTGGTGTTTCATCAGAGTTGATTGGTAGGTTTATCAGAAAAAAGGTTCATTACTTAAGGGATAATGAATTCGAGATTTTATTTTATCAAAATTACAATTGCATTGTTTTCATGGGAGCTGGGAATATTTCCTATCAAATAAGAACGTTTTTACAAAAAATTCACTTGTTAAAAAATAAATAATTTGCGAAATTTTTTGTTAACAATAAAATTTTTTAATATTTAAGTGATTTTTTAAGTTTTCTTTGTATTATTTATACGAAAAATGATTTGTCTTCTTAATAAAATGAGGCTATTTGTTTTTTCCAACAGAAATGAAGAATAAAAATTTTGTTGTAAAGATTTTTGTTTCTTTGAGTTTTTTAGTTATTGGTTCATTTATCGTATTATTCTCATTTTTTTTTGATGATGATAAAAACATTGAGGAGGCAGACCTTCAGTTTCTACTCCAAAAGAAAAATTTTTGTATACTTAAAATCACAGAAAATTTAGAAAATATCATATATTTTACTAGTCAATCTCAATTCGTACAGAAAGAGGAGTGTATCAACCGAGATATCGTTGAAACAATACCGATTCTCATTATAGAAGAAAGTAACCAAGAAAATCAAGAAGAAATACATCAATTCCTTAATAATTATAAAAAAATGATCAACTTAAATCCCTCTTTGTTGTTTTGGTTATCAGACATCAGATATAAAGTAAATAAATGGGAATTTTTTCTTGCTAAAAAGAATATTCGTTTGGAATTAAATGACTTTTATGACCAAAATTGGATGGAAAAAATCCTTTCAATGATTGTCTTTTTGATAGATAATAAAGTTAGAGAAGCTTATGTAAATCTTCATAAGGATGACACACATTTAATCATTACTGGTGAGTTATGAATACTTTATTTTGTGCTGTAGATATCGGTTCTTTTTCTACTAAATGTGTTATTGCTGCGATAAATACCTACAAAAAGATAGAAGTTCTGGGGTTTAGCAATGTATTATCAGAAGGAATAAAAAATGCAGAAATTATCAATATTGAAAAGGCAATAGCTTCTGTTAAAGCATCCATAAGTGAAGCTACTAAGATGAGTGGGATTACAAAAATTCATCGTGTAGTTGTGAATATATCTAGTAGCAAAATCAGAAGTGAAAGTTCAATTGGGATTTGTTCCATATCGAATGAAGACCGCATCATCACAGATGAAGATGTGGATAGAGCTATCCAGAATGCGAAAGAAATCCAAATACCTTCAGAATACAGTATTTTGCATATTCTATCAAGAGAATATTTGATTGATCGAAAAATGCGAGTTCCTAATCCTTTGGGGATGGTTGGTTCTCGATTAGAAGCAGATGTTCTTATCATTATATCACCTATTAATTTGATAAAAAACATTTACAAAATTTTTCAGCATTTAGACTTAGAAATAGATCACTTAGTTCTGAATGCCATTGCTTCATCTGAAGCAGTAATAAAAGAATCAGAAAGAAATTCGAATTTTATTGTGATTGATATTGGTCATGAAACTACTGATGTAGCTGTGATAAATCATGGAAGTTATATGTATACTTTTTCAATTCCTTTGGGGGGATATCATTTCACCTCTGATTTAGGAAGTGCTTTTAAATTACCTACGTTCATTTCAGAAATTTTAAAAAAACGTGATGGTATTGCGTTCAACGATGACATAGATCCAACAAAAAAAGTCGAAATTCCATCAAGCCCTGGAGGTACTAAAAGGTTTGTGTATTTGAAAGATATAGCCATGGTTTTAGAAGCAAGAGCAGAGGAACTTTTTGAGATAATTTACAAAATCATACACAAAAAATTGGATAAAGATAAGCAAAATTTTTCTTTTGTGGTCTTAACTGGAGGCGGTAGTCTTCTTGTAGGTTTGGATAAAATTGCTGAGAAAATATTTGGTATCCCTTCAAAAATAGGAAAGCCTGTTGAAATCGAAGATGTGTTTAATGAAGTAGCTTCTCCTGAATTTTCAACGGCTATGGGACTCATCAAGTTTATGTCAAAACATATAATGTTCGAAAGATTAGATAAAGCTCACGATTCTAATAAAACTCCCAAGAAAGATACAAAAATAAAAGGTATCTTTCGACACCTTTTTGGTTGAAAAAAAAAGCATTAATAAAATAATCATTCGTTCATAGGAGAAAATTATGATTGAATTAGATCAAGACAGAAATCCACCTGCTATCATTAAGGTCGTGGGGGTTGGCGGGGGCGGTTCCAATGCTGTGGATCGAATGATCACCAATCAATTACAATTTGTAGAATTCATAGCAATCAATACCGATGAGCAAGCACTCAGTCATTCTAAGGCTCAAAACAAACTTGTCATAGGGAAAAAGATCACGATGGGACTAGGAGCTGGGGGTGATCCGGAAATCGGACAAAGAGCGGCAAAAGAAGATCGAGAAAAAATCGCAAAACTATTAGATAATGCGAACATGGTCTTCATCACAGCAGGGATGGGAGGAGGAACAGGCACAGGAGCTGCTCCCATTGTGGCAGAAATAGCAAAAAGTTTGGGAGCTCTAACAGTTGCTGTTGTGACTTTACCATTTGTTTTTGAAGGAAAGGTGCGGGAAAAAAACGCCAAAATGGGGATTGAAGCTCTAAGACAGGTTGTAGATACTTTGATTGTGATCAAAAATGATCAAATTTTCCAAATCATTGAACCGAATACTCCTGCCAAGAAAGCCCTAAAGATCATTGATGAGATCCTTTATAATGCTGTAAGGGGAATTTCGGATATCATCAACAAAGCAGGTATTATCAATGTTGATTTTGCAGATGTAAAAAATATCATGAAGTCTTCTGGAGAGGCTGTTTTAGGTTTTGGAAGAGGAGTAGGAGAAAATAAAGTTCGAGATGCTGTCAATCAGGCAATGAACAATGTGCTTTTGGAAAATCCTGATATTTCTGGGGCAACGGGAGTTTTGTTGAATGTGATTGGAGGACGGGATTTATCTTTACAGGACTGGAAGGATGTATCAGAATATATCACGAAAAACGTGGATCCAGAAGCCAATAAAATCATCGGACTAACCATTGATGAAAACTTAGAAAACGAAGTTCAAGTGATCGTGATTGCAACTGGGTTCAAAAAACGAACCAAAGCTGGAAAGCCTCAAGAAGTTATCATCAACCAGCAAGAAAAGATCTTCACCAAAAAAGACGAAATCCAACCTCAAGAACGAAAATTAACTACTCAAAAAGAACCATATCCTTATCGAAGGAGTTTGGAAAATCAACAAACGATAAATGTGAAGAATTGGGAATCTCAATTCCAAAAAGAAGAAGAAACACTTTATACATTGAATTTTGTGAATGAACAACCATCTTCAAAGAATTTCAAGAAAGAACTTATTCCAAAAGAAGAAGTAATTGAAGCCTACATTCCAGAAAAAACCAAAAAGAAACTTTATTTCAACACAGATGATGATTTCATCGAATGGGATTTCGAGGAGCTGAAAGAACCAGCCTACTTACGAAGAAAAAAAGTCGATGGAAGTCATAAGTGGATGTGATTTACGGCATCGGAAATCCTTCCGTTGATTTTGATGATGATATAGTTAGTATAATTCATTATATCTTTACGAAATTTGATTACGTATTTGGCGGCTTTCAGTAGATTGCTTTCTAAGAGTTTGTCTTCGAGTTCTTTTATAGAGTCTTCGATATCAATCAGGACGTGTTTGATTTCTCGAAAAATTTCGTTAACTTGTATCAACTTGTTTTCTGGAATGGTTTTTTTGGAGATTTCTTCTGGATAATCTGAAGTGATAACATTCACATATTCTTCAATCTCAGAGATGAGTTCTTTGATTTCATTTGTGTATTCGCTTTCAATTTCGGAAAAGATTTCTTTGGTCGTGTATGCCCTCAAACGATTTTCCAGCTTTTTTAATTGTTCTTTTAAGCTATTTTTGATGGATAAAATTCCCAAATACTTTCTTGTGAAGGACTGAACGTTCACAAAGTCTCTTCCCAAGTAAAGTTTATCTTTATAGTTATGAGGAAGTTCATCAGGATGTATGGTATAAACTTTCAATTCGAAGTGATTTTTGTGATTTGCTTCGGGAACAAATCGGCAGATAAGAAGATAATTATTGTTTTCGATAAAATAAGAATTTGTTTCAATCAGAGCTGAGTAAATGGCTAAGTTATATATAATATATTCTTTTAGTTTAGATAAAAACCTGTGTTCTTTTTTTAGGGACTCAATCTGAGCGTATTCTTCATCAGAAATGTCTTCATTACTAACAAAATAAACTTGATAATCTGGCGTTAGGATCATTCTTCCTTTCTTTAAAAAGAATTCTAAGTGAATGTTTTCTAAAATGAACTTTTGGAATTGATCCAGATGAAAATGATGAAATTTTAAATCCATGATTTGCTTCAATACAGGGATATTTTTCATTGTTTTTTAGTTTATCTTTAATTTCTTAATGTCAATTCATATTTGTAAATATTTAGAAAAAATTATAAATAGATTTGATTTTGTAAAAGCATTCCGTCCCCGTAGCTATAAAATCTATACCTTTCTTTGATGGCTATATCGTATGCTTGTTTTAGAAATTCCTTTCCGCCGAAAGCACAGACGAGCATAAAAAGTGATGAGGCAGGAAGATGAAAATTCGTAATCAGATATTCCGTCGATAAAATCAAATCAGGTGGTTTTAGAAACAATTTTGTTGAGAATTTGCCTGCTTGAAATTGCTGGAATTTTCTGAAGTTATCTTCTAATGCTCTGAGGGTCGTGGTTCCCACAGCAACTATGGGAAATTTTTTGTGGTTTTCGTTTAGAATCTGAGCTACTTCATTGGGGATTTCATAGGGTTCTTCGTGTAATTCTTTTGTTTTCAGTTCTTTCTCTGTTAATGGCGAAAAAGTTCCATAACCAATATGAAGGGTGATGAAAAGAATTATATGTTTTTTATAAAGTTTGTTAAGTAAATGTTCTGTGAAGTGTAAAGAAGCTGTTGGTGCAGCAACACTTCCCGGTTTTTCGGCAAAAATGGTTTGGTAGTAAATCTTGTCTATTTCATTGGCTCTTCGCTTCAAATAAGGTGGAATTGGAGGTTCTCCATATCGAAGAAAAAAATTTTCAGCTGAAGAGATATCGATCATGGCTGGATGTTGGTTCATCCAACAACTGACGTAATAAAACCGCTCTTCTTTTTTTTCTATTATGAAGGTATATTCTCCGAGTTTAAGTTCTTCTTTTAGTGAGAGTTTACTTCCTTTTCGGATAAGACACTTCCAGAGATTGTTTTCTATTGGTTCTAAAAAAAGAACCTCGAAGGTTTTCTGGGTTTTTTTTCTTTTTAGAAAAACTCTTCTTTGAGAAACTTTTGTGTTGTTGAAAACCAAAATGGATTTTTCGGAAAGATATTTATCAATATTAGCGAAAATATCATGCTGGATGGTTTGATTTTTGAGGATCATTAGTCTTGCGGAGTCTCTTGGAATTGCTGGGTATTTTGCAATGAGTTCTTCGGGTAAATCAAATCTATATTCGTTTAATTCTTCAATGTGAGTTTCCTTCATCATGCTTATGCGTTTGACTAAGATACTTCCAAAAAAAAAACTTACATTTCAATGAAAATTGAAAATTCATGGAAAAGTATATTTTTACAATGCAAACAAAAGATACTCTTGATTTTTCTTAAATACAAAAATATTTATTTTTCTTTTGGAGTTCTTTTTTTGGTTTTGTTGATAAATTCATTGGAAATCCTTTCTCCCACAACACAAACTTGGGAGTGGAAAAGTAGAAGTGATTTCGAAGATTACTACCATGCATCACTGAGAATTCGAAATCATCAAAGCCCTTACTACGAAGAAAAAATCGAATGGTTTTTGAACCACCAGTCGGAGCTCCCATCCCTCTTAAAAGAAGGAAATTTCCAAAAGCTATATGATTTTTTAAGCCAAATAAAAGGGATTGGAACGTATTTATATCCTCCTCTTTTTGGATTCCTTATCATACCCTTGACGTTTTTTTCTTATGAGGTTGCGGGGATGGTATTTCAGATTTTTCAACTTTTGATTTTGGGAGTTTCTTTGTGGCTTTTGTATCAGCTTGCATATCAATTAGGTGTGAGATCTAAGCGAAAAATTTTGAGGGGGATTTTACTTTCTTTGGTTTTTACATTTCCATACCTCATTCAAAACAGCAGTAATGGAAATATTGGTTTTTTTTTGATCTTCTTTTTGGTCTTGACGTTAAATTTTTTTTACTACTCCAAAAATTTTACCCTTGATTTTGTTTTGGGGGTTTTTGTGGGATTTACCATGATGATAAAAATCATTACGGGTTTTATCGTTTTGTTCTTTTTCATTCAACGACGATATAGTGTCCTATTGGGGACGTTTTTAGGAATTTTTTTGGCTATTTTTTTGCCATCACTTTATTTGGGGTGGGAGAAAAACTGGGAATTTTTTCGTTTTTGGTATGAATTGATCATGGGAACTTATCAAGAATTCGGATTCGTTCGACCCTATACTAACAATCAATCTTTGTCTGGAGCTTTGGGGAAGTTGTTTCTTACTTTCGCTGATTTTAAGCAGCATCTCTATGGTTTACCGTTAGTTCCTCTTTCTTTTGAAACGATAAAAGTTCTCATAACTTCGTTAAATTCTTTTGTATTGGGGGTTCTTTTGGTTTTGAGTTTTGCCTTCTGGATTTTCTCGTTCAAAGATCAAAATTTGACTTTGTATTATTTATATTTTCTTTTTCTTTCTGCTTTGCTCACCTCTGGGATTAGTTGGTATCATACCTTTGGGATTTTGATCGTTGCTTATTTTTTTTATTTTTTGAAGCATGATGAGATACATCATGGATTGTTCGTTTTTCCTTCGATTTTTGTTTGGATTTTGATGTTTCTTCCTTATGGGGTGAGGGATTTTTTTTCGATTTACTCGTTTTTTACGTGGATTAACTTTGGGATTTGGATTTTTCTCGCATTTAAGTTGTTTGGTTCAATCACCTTTGTTGTGAAAAATCAAACATGAAAAAACACCTCGTAGCCTATTTTCCTTTAGGGATAGTTTTTCTTCTTTTTCTTTTGGATAAAATTTTCTTAATAAAAGAAATCCAATTTCTTACCCAAAAAGATCCCACGTTTCTTTATTACCAATATAAAGAAGAACTGATCCAAAAACTTTCACACTCAGAGCCAAAAAAGAAAAACTTAGTGGTAATGGGAAGTTCCCGATTCATGTTTTTTGATTATCAAGAATTCAAAAAGAATTTTCCTGATTGGGAACTTTATAACTTCTCTGTTCCTGTAAACTCACCAGCCTATTATCTTTACATCGTTGAAAAGATTTTGGATGCTTCATCAAAGATTGATTTTGTGGTTTTAGAAACTGATCCTTTTCAATTCAATGAATATTCTCCTGGTTTTCGAAGGTCAAATCTTCCTTATACGTTTGATTTTTCATTTGTGATTCGGTATTTTTCTTTATTCGAAAGGGATGAGGTCAGCGCCTTTTTGGGTTATAACCTTTTTGCAGGAAAGCGTTATCCACCTGATATTTATGTTTTGTGGCAGCGACTCAAAAATCCTCAAGAACCAATCTATCAATTTTTATATCAAGTAGATAGGTTCCAGAGAGAAAACCAAGGGTGTGGGCTTCCTCCCATTCTCAATAAAGAATGGTATATGCGGGATTTAGCAGAAATGGAGATCAGTGCTTACGGAAACATCCTGTGGTTGTATAAAAATTATTCTTTTTCGAAAAGGCAGTGGGAGTTTTTCCAAAGAACCATCGAGCTTATCGAGAAAAACAATATTACATATCTTCTCGTAAAGCCTCCGGTTTCCCCGGTGATGGAGGAGATGCTACAACAAATGGAACAAACCCAAAAAGCCACTCAAATCTGGAAGGAGAAGATGCAAACATTTCTTGAAAAAAGTCAGTTGATGGATTTTAGTTCCAACACAAGGTTTTTCTGTAATACATTTTTTGATGCTACCCATATGTCCATTGAGTGTTATCATTTTGTTTTAGAAGAAATTCTAAAATGGTATCAAAATCGATTGAGAAAGTCTAATCTTCCAAGAAATTGATTGCATGGAAAATCAAGCAACTTTGCCAGAAGAAAAGCCCAAAAAAATAAAATGGTTGTATCTCATACTTGCTTTGATGAGTCTGATTTATATTTTCTTTCCCGAGTTTACGGATGGTATTCCCATTTTGGGTTGGATTGATGAAGGTGTGGCTCTGTTTTTGTTTACGTATGCTTTGAGAAAATTGGGGGTCAATATGCCTTGGATTGAAAAGATTTTATCTTTGATCAAGCGAAAGAAACGTTAATCATAAAGAATCTTGGGAACTCTATTTTTGGTGTCATAAGCAATTTTACAAGAAAACTTTATGGGAGTTTTAGTTTGTTTGTATTTTGCGGATTTATTTCCAAAAATGATTTCTACGTTGGGAAATATAATTTCTTGGATGTGAACTTCTCCTTGGGGTTGGGCTTTACTTGAAAGAAGTAGGATTTCTTTTTGGTTGAGGTAGTTTTCTTGTTTTTGTTGGAGCTTTTGTTTGGCTAATTTGAGTTTTTCGTAATATCTTTTATGTTTTTCTTCTTGAAGTTTTGCTGGTTGGTTTTCTAAGTATTTGATGTTTTTTTCAATCTCAGCAAGAAGGCGAGAGTTCCTTTCAATTTCTTCGTTGATTTTGTTGATTTCTTTAAGGGTTTCGGGTGGGATTCCTACATAGATCAAAGTATGAGGTTCGGCAACAGCTCCGATCCGCTTTGAAATGAGTTTCTGACCACATATAGATTTTCCACCAATCAATTCCCCTCGACCTTGATGGATATGGATTTCTTCTCCTGCAAGAACCTCAGAGTGAAAAATCAAGTCCTCAACATAAACACTTTTTTTAGCATAAACTTGACTATTTTGGATAAATCTTGCATAAATGTTTCCTTCGGCATAAACAAAACCTTGACCTCTCCCCATAATCCCACCATGTAGAATGATATCTCCCTGAGATGACAACTTTACACTACCTACGGATTTTTCGATAATGATGTCTTCCCCTGCTTTGACTTCAAAACCATCTAATATGCGGTTTTTGATATATACGGTTCCAGGAAATTCTATGTTCCCTACGGAGAAATCTACGTTCTCAAGCGTCAAAACAGGTATCACTTGGATTTTGGCATGAGTAAAATCAGAGTTGGTTTGGATTTTTACTTGCCCAGCAATTTTTGCGTAAAGTTTACCATCTATGAGTTCTGTGTTTTCTCCTGCTTCGATTTGAGCACATTTTCCTTCTATGGGTGGGATGGGATTTCCAAAGATGTCAACTCCAGGTTTTCCTTTTATAGGTGGAAGAATCTCAGCTAAGAGATCCTTTTCTTTGCAAACTTGTATCACATTAAGAGCTCGAAGATCTACTTTTCCGTTTGGGTTTTCTTTTGGCTTAGCTCGAGGAAAGGGATCAAAGTAAAACCGTATTTTTCCGTCAGTGCTTTGTTGAGGATCAATTGCCTTAGCAATCAAAAAAGTTTTTTCCCATGTTTCATTTTGAGTGAAGTCTTTGAGTTCTTCTAATTCACGATTGATGATTTTTTCTAAGAGTTCCTCTTGAATGCCAATGATGATTCCTTTTTCTCTAAGGGCTTTCCAGATTTCTTCACTGTTTATCCATTTGCCTTTGTATACGGGTGGTGTGATTTTTAAGTAAGCTGATTTTTTGTCTTCTGAGATCAGGATTTCCCATTTTGCATCTTCGGATTCGGGTTCTTTCCAGTTGCCGAGAGCATGCCACTTACCATCAGCTCTTTCCACAATAGTTTTGACTTGTTCAATGTCATAAGAAATCTCAAATAGTTCTAACCGAGCTTGAACCTCTGAAAGTGTGACCTTTCTTCCCATTTTTGTAGTAGGAGGAAAAACACATAAATAAGCAGTATTTTCTCGATTTTCTATCAAAAAATAACCATCATCATGAGAGTCAAAGGCATTAAAAATTTCTCTTACATCTGTCATAAAACGCATAGGGATTCAAAATCCTGAAAGTAATTGGGGTAGGTTTTCTTCACACAATCAGGGTTAATAATTTCCAGATCGCTTAAAAACGATGCTAAGGAAAATGCCATTGCCATTCGATGGTCATGATATGTTTCAATACGGGGAGTTTTTGGGATTTGCTTTGGTGGATAAATTTTGAGCCCGTCTTTTCTTTCTTCTACGGTAGCTCCGAATTTTTTTAGTTCATTGTGTAAACCTCGGATTCGCTCGGATTCTTTTACTCTCAGATTTTCGACATTATAGATTTCTATGTAGGTTTCGGCAAAAAGCCCTGTGATTGCTAAGGTCATAGCTGCATCTGGCATAGCATTCATATCAATACTCAATCCCTTTATCGGATATAGACGAAAAACTCTAACACTTTGGTGATCAAATTCTACTTTTCCACCTAAGGTCTTGATGACTTCTAAATACTGAATATCTCCTTGGATGGAGTTCAAAGTGATTCCTTTTGTAGATACGGGTCCTGAAAGTAGTCCGGCTGTCCAAAAGTAGGTGGCGGCGGTGGCATCTCCTTCAATCCAAAGGGTCTTAGGGCTTCGATAGAATTGCTTTGGTATGTTAAAATAACGATAGTTTTCATTAATGACTTCCACTTGGAACTTCTTCATCAAGGCGATAGTGATGTCTACGTAGGGTTTGCTCACTAATTCATCTGTGATAAAAATTTCTATTTCTTGAAAAGTCAACGGCGCTGCTAAAAGTAAAGCACTCAAATATTGACTAGAGGTTTTTCCTGAAAGAAAGATTTGATTTTTCCTCCAGCCACCTTTTTGGATTTTGACGGGGGGATAGCCATTTTGGGATTGAATTTCCACACCAATCTGAGATAACGCCTCCACCAAATCCTTGATGGGTCTTTTTCGCATTTGTTCATTGCCATCAATCACGATGTCTTGATGAATTTCTTTTGTAGATAGAATAGCGATGAGGGGGCGTAGAGCTGTTCCCGCATTTTTTAGATTAAAGTAATTTTTTTTGGGGTTCCATTCGGGACTACCTTTGATGAGTAGTTCCTTTGAAGAAAGCTTTTGGATTTCAATACCCAAAAAAGGCAGATTTTCTATCAACACCGAAACGTCCTCTGAGTCTGGAACATTTTGGAGTAGGGTTTCTTCTTCGCAAAAAGAAGAAAGGATCAAAGCTCGATTAGCAATGGATTTGGAGCCAATCAATTCCACTTCACCACGAAACGAGGAAACTTTTGGAATAAATAGAATGTCTTGATCTTGTTCTTGATACTTTTTAAATATAGACATACAAACAAAGTTTTTTTTTTCAACCATAATGGAAATTAAGAAAAATTTTCAAGTTTCCATAAATTCGATAGAAGAAATCTCAGAATTGCAATTAGACTTTCAAAAACTTCAAGAAGTAGCCAAGATTCCCAACATCATGCCAGTAATTGTTCAGGATATCGAAACCAAAGAAGTCCTCATGTTAGCGTATGTCACTCCAGAAGCTTTAAGAAAAGCCATCGAATTAAAAAAAGCAGTATTTTATAGCTCCAAAAGAAAAGAACTTTGGATCAAAGGGGAAACTTCCGGAAATTACTTAGAGCTCCATGAAATCCGTGTCAATTGTGAGCAAAATTCTTTGTTATATTTAGTAAAACCCATAAAAGAAGGAATTTGTCATACCTACCAAAAGGGAACACAAAAGCATCGAAAAACCTGCTATTACCGAAAGATTGAGAATGAACATTTAATTTTTCTTAAAGAATACGAGTAAATGAAATTGCTTGCAAGAAAAAAAATTTCAATTTTATTGTTGTTGTGATTTCTCAAGAATTAACTTCAAAAAAGATACGAATCCCCATCCCATTCGCTATCCCTGTTGAGATTGAAAAAGAACTACCCATTCCTAAGAAAAATCTGAATTCAAGCAGTGTCAGAAAAAGCATAAAAGAAAATTTTTTGAACACTGTTTGTGAAGAGTCATTATGTCCTAATCTCAACCATTGTTGGAGCATGGGAACTGCTACTTATTTGATCATGGGGGATCGTTGCACAAGGAGATGTGGATTTTGTAATATTCAAACAGCAAAACCCCTTCCTTTAGATCCCACAGAACCAATGAGATTAGCGAACTCTGTCCGAGAAATGAAACTAAAACATGTTGTGATTACCTCTGTGGATCGAGATGATTTAAAGGATGGTGGAAGTGCTCATTTTGCTTCTTGCATTCGGGAAGTCAAAAAACAAAATCCTCAAACCACCGTTGAAGTGTTAATCCCGGACTTTAAAGGAAAAGAAGAAAATTTACAAAAGATATGGAATGAAAAGCCCGAAATCATTGCCCATAACATCGAGACTGTTCCTTCGTTGTTTAGAGAAATTTGTCCTCAATCGAATTATCAAATTTCCCTCAAGGTGTTAGAAAGCACTTCAAAAGCAGGTTTTTTAACGAAAACAAGTTTGATTTTAGGTTTAGGAGAAACACTCGAAGAAGTCAAAGAAGTGATACAAGAAGCAAAAGAAAAAGGAGTTCATATACTTGCCATAGGACAGTATTTACCACCTACCCAAAAACATGCCAAACTAAAAAAACTCTATCCTGAAGAGGTGTTTTTTGAACTTAAAGATTATGCCTTAAAATTAGGATATTTGCACGTTGAATCTGGTTCTTTGGTGCGTTCTTCTTATAATGCGGGAATAGGAATCCATGAAATCATCCAACGTTTTTATCACATGAATGCATAAAAGTTCAAAAAAATTTTAAGAATAAGTAAAAAAAGGAATCTAATAACATAGAGGAGCTACTATGAAAAAGAAAAAGATATTTTTGATTTTAATAGTTTTATTATTAAGCTGTGTAGAAAAGAAAGAAAGAATCGATTTAGCGGGATCATGGAATTTACTGACTTCCTTCCAAGATAACTTCAATGGAACCATCATTGATCCTGAAAATAGAATGTGGATGAAGTGTAGTTATGGTCAAGTTTGGGATCAAACAACAAATACATGCACAGGAACTGGTGGGGGAACCACTTTTGGTGCTAAAAGTGTTTCTGCTTGTGCAGTTGAAGGAGGTTGTTTTGATACCTTAAATTTGGAGTTAAATAGTGGTCCTGCATTTTCTGCCTGTGATGATCTTGTATTTGCAGGTTTCAGTGATTGGAGGTTGCCGACGAAAAACGAAATGAGCTACCTTGCCAAGTTGTTTGGGAATCGAAAGACGTTTTTAGTGAGTTTTCCGAATACCCCTGATGATAAGTTCTTTTGGACTAAAAGCATTTCCGAAACAGATCCCAAATTGGCATATGCCATTAATTTTGCTGAAACAGATTTTGGAAAGGAATTTACTCGAACTACAACCACAGTTTTGTATGTCCGATGTGTTAGACCATAAGCGTTTGTCCCTTTTGATATTCCATCGGATTCATAAACTCCTCTCAAAGAACGAATGGATTGGTGATGAAGAAATCCGAACGGAAATCCAGAAGATTTTTGCTGAGCTTCTTCCTTTTGCTAAAGTTGAGCTCACTTTAGAAAAAAAACTGGAGATTCACGTCCAAAACCAAAAGTATGAAGTTGATATTCGAAAGTGGTTGGATGCTCTTTGGATACTTTATGATGAATATTATGAATTTTTAAATCCGCGTTAAAAATTCTTTTTTTTTAAACTATATAAGAAAAACTAACTATCAATTTTTTGGAGGTTTATTTATGAAGCCAATTTATATCCTTGGAGGTGCTCAAACCGATTTCGCTCGGAATTGGACCAAAGAAGGAAAGACCTTTGTATCCATGTTTCGGGAAGTGGTGGAAGATGGCCTACATGAAGTAGGATTGACTTACGAAGAAATCAATCGATTGAACAAAGAAAACCGTATTGCTATTTTTGTGGGAAATTTCGACATGGAACAATACGCCAATCAAGGACATCTGGGAGCATTTTTGACAGAGGTTCATCCGGCTTTTTATGGAGTTCCCGGAGCAAGATATGAAGCTGCCTGTGCCTCTGGTTCAGCGGCGATTGACGCTGCACATACTCATCTTCGTGCAGGTGACTATGATGTTGCTATTGTCGTTGGTATTGAAATCATGAAGACTGTGAGTTCTGTTGTTGGTGGTGATTTTTTAGGAACCGCAGCTTATTATGAAAAAGAATCCAAAGGTATCAAGTTTCCCTTCCCAAAATTATTCGGAAAATTAGCTGATGAAATTATCTATCGATATGGTGATAAATTGGGTGAAGAACGCATCATGGACAATTTAGCTGAAATCTCGAGGATTAATTATGCGAATGCGAAAAGGAATCCCTTGGCTCAAACTAGGACTTGGTTCATGAGTAAAGAACAGGCTTGTTCACGAGGAACGTCTACGAATTCCCTTATTGGAGGTCGTCTGGCTATTTCTGATTGTTCTCAAGTAACAGATGGGGCTGCTATGTTGGTTTTAGCCACACCAGAATATGCGATGGAATTTTCTCGAAGAACGGGTAGACCCAAAAGTAAAATGGCAGTTATCAAAGGCTGGGGTCATCGAGTAGCACCCATCACGTTCGAAGCCAAAATGGAAGAAGCACGAAAAACTCCTTATTTGCTTCCATGGACACGACAAGCAGTTTTAGATGCCTACAGGAGAGCAAAATTGGATATCGACCAAATTGATGTGATAGAAACACATGATTGTTTTACCTCGAGTGAGTATGCATCGATTTCTGCTTTTGGATTAACTGAGCCAGGAGAAGAATACCAAGCGATCGAAGAGGGTGTGATTGACTTTGAGGGTAATCCTAAAAACAAACGAAAGGTTCCGATAAATCCTTCTGGTGGTTTGATTGGAGCGGGTCATCCCGTTGGAGCCTCAGGTGTGCGTATGGTTTTGGATGTTTATAAGCAAGTAACCGATCAAGCGGGTGATTATCAAGTTCCTGGTGCGAAGAATGGTTTAACCTTAAACATTGGAGGGAGTGCGACAACGAATATGACCTTTGTTGTAGGTAGAATCGAAGATTAACCCCCTACTATGAGGGGGATTTTTTATTCGTCTAATTCTGCATCCTCAGCCAAAGCAAGATCAAGAAGAGAAGTAATCATGAAGTCATTCTCAAGAAGGAAACGCCCAGTCTTAGAACACAACGAAGAAGTAATGATTAACCAACCTTTGGGGATAAAAAAACCATCGTCATTAAAATGATTCATGATATTTTTATGCAAGGCTATGAATTTCTTTCCATCCTTCATCATAAAGCGTGTTTTTCTGATCACAGGGTAAATAATTACATCGGGGTCACGAAAGGTCAAAAAATATTGTCTGCCTTTTATGTTGTGTTCTTTGGTAAGTTGAAGTTTTGGATCTCCTTTTTGAAATCGTTGATATAACTCTTTATATTCATCATCTGGTTCAGGAATGGTATTCGATAGAACATATTCATAAAAATCTTTATCTTTCATGGCTTCTAACAAATCATGTCCATTTTTGATTTTGGTTTTAATCTCCATAGTAGCTCCTTGCAGTTGATTGGAGTATATATTTCATTATAAACAACTTTTTGAACTTAAACACAATTTTATGTATAAATTTTTAAATTTTTATTACTTTTATATAGTAAATTGATAAAACATCAAGCTATTTTTTGTTTTATTTATTATTTTTTTATTGTGTATTGCACAAATTTTTAGTGAAATTGAGAGTGAATCTCATTTTCAGTTGACAAAAAACCATACCCTATAAAAATCTATATCAAAATTCTATTTGGAGGTTAAAAGTGAAACAACTCATTTTATTTCTTTTATTAGTTTCATCACTAACCCTTACGTGGGGGCAACAACGTCAAACCATCACAACAGAAGAAAGGATTCGCATATTAGAAGAAGAAATCGAAAAGTTAAGAGGAGAGAAAGCAGCAAAAGAATATAAAAGCTACCAAGGTTTTAGCCCAGCAGCATCAGGGGTTTACTTCGTTGAAGAAGGTCTCACATGGGGTGGCTATGGAGAAATCAAGTATAGAAACTTCAAAAATCCCTATCGGGTAGATCAGTCTGATGTTCATCGCTTTGTTCTCTATGCTGGGTATAAATTCAATGATTGGATTTTACTCAATGCAGAAATAGAATATGTGAACTCAGGTTTTCGAAATGCAGATAACATTGCTTTAGGGGGGACATACACGGGTACAGTGTCTGGGAATCAAGCCTCTGTCAATATTAACAGGACTACCCGTATCCAAGAAGGTAATGTGTTTGTGGAATTTGCTTACATCGATTTTCTCTTTACAGAGTCTTTCCAAGTTGCGGCGGGATTACACTTAGTTCCTTCGGGAATTACAAATATTTTGCATGAGCCTACAACTTTTTACACAGTAGAAAGACCTTACACTGAAACCTTTATTATTCCTTCAACATGGAGGGAACTGGGAGTGATGTTTCATGGTAAGCTTTTGAATGATTTGGTTCTTTATAAAGTTGCAGTTTTGAATGGACTTGAAGGAAACCAAATCAGTGAAAGCACTTGGATTAATCCTGCTAGACCGAGAGGTAGTTTAGCAAAAACAGATCATTTGGCTTATGTTGCATATATGGATGTTTTTCCTATTGAGGGATTGACAATTGGTGGTTCATACTACATAGGCGGTGCAGGGCAGAAAGATTTGGAAAAAGTTGATGTGTTTTCTCGCTTGGATTTTTCTAAAATTCCATTACCACCAGAAGTTAATGCAGCTGGGGCGGCTGCTCCCATAAGAACGATTGCAAGTAGAGTTTTTGAATTTTCTCGAAAAATCAATCCCATTGTAAGAATAGGAGAAGGACACTTACGATTTGAAAAAGATGCATGGTTTTTTCAAGCTCTTATGGCAAGAGGTTGGATTGATGAAGAAGGTGTAAGAGCCATCAATGCAAAAACGAATAGAAACATAGGTTCTACCGTAGAAGGTGCTTACGGTATCATAGGGTTTGATATTGCAAGTTTATTCAATGGAAAATACAAAACCGTGATTTTCTACAAAAACGAATATGTGAACACTCAAAAGCGAACCCTAAGAAACAATGGACAACTCTTCATCGAAACTGAAATAGCCAAAGAATTGAATAACGCAGCAGGTATCCCAGATTTATTTAGATTAACGAATGTAACTCCGAGCTCAGTGGGATTTAGAAATTCCATTTCAGGAGCAGAAGTTCGAACAGAATTAGAAAAATACGGGATTTATGGACTTCCTGATCCCGTCAATAATCGA
Organism: Leptospiraceae bacterium; assembly: GCA_025059995.1. Lineage (NCBI taxonomy): Bacteria > Pseudomonadati > Spirochaetota > Leptospiria > Leptospirales > Leptospiraceae > Leptospiraceae bacterium. The sequence goes on along the minus strand of JANXCF010000003.1, from coordinate 351,222 downwards.
AGGATACAAACGATTGGTATAGCGTTTTATCCTCATCCTAACGTTTCCATCAAATTAGATTACGAGGACTGGAAGGCAACATCCCACTACTATCAAGATAATGACTTGTTGCGACCCGCAAACAACAACGGTGATATCATCAACGCAGCAGTAACCTTTATTTTCTAATCACAAAAGTTTCCTCTTTTAGGTTTGAGTTCCCTCCAAAATTTTTTTGGAGGGAGCTTTACAAATTGTTCTTGTTTTCTTTATTTCGTGATTTTAATTATCGATAATGAACTTATGCATAACACAATACAAACTACGACTTCTGCTTCAATGGATCTAACAATCCGATCAGCAGAAGCTGTAAATCAAATCCAACAAATGGCGATAGATAGAAATCAAGAACTCAACAACAGGCTAATACGTTTCAACACTGAGCAAAAAATCCAAGACCTACAACAAGAGGGGATTGGAAGAAACCTCAATGTATTAGCTTAATTCAGATTGCGGTTGCAATCTGACTCTTTTTTTCTTTTTTAAACACTCACTGGCATGATTTTTCTTGACTTAGGCTTTAAGAATAAAAGAACATCATATCAGCCAGGAGTCGTTTATGTCATTAAAAGAAATTTCCAAAGCAGAACTAAGTTCTAAAACGGGTTCCTTTGTTTTTTACAGTTTACCGAAATTAGCACAAGAACTAAAATTTGAACTTACAAAAATTCCATATTCAATACGAGTTCTAATTGAGTCAGCTTTAAGAAATTTTGATGATTATTTAGTCAAAGAAGACGACATATTACGAATAGCGAAATACAATCCCAAAAATATCCCTAAAGTTGAATTTCCTTTCATGCCAGGAAGAGTGATTTTACAAGATTTTACGGGAGTTCCCTGTGTTGTGGATTTAGCGGCTTTGCGTAGTGCTATGGTGAGGATGAAGGGAGATCCATCAAAAATAAACCCCTCAGTTCGTGTGGATTTGGTGATTGATCATAGTGTACAAGTGGATTACTTTGGAAGCGATGAGGCTTTTCAGAAAAACATGGAATTAGAATTCAAAAGAAATATCGAAAGGTATGAATTTTTGAAGTGGGGTCAAAGTGCTTTTCAAAACTTTGGGGTAATTCCTCCGGGCGTTGGCATTGTTCATCAAGTCAACTTAGAATACTTGGCAACCGTGGTTTTAACAAAAAATAACGAAGTTTATCCTGATAGTTTGGTTGGAACTGACTCTCATACTACGATGATTAATGGTTTGGGTGTTTTAGGATGGGGTGTTGGCGGGATTGAGGCAGAAGCTGTGATGTTAGGGCAACCCCTTTACATGTTAATCCCTGAGGTGATTGGTGTTAAGCTTTATGGCAAGCTCAAAGAAGGAACAACCGCTACAGATTTGGTATTAACGGTCACAGAGATTTTGAGAAAAAAAGGAGTTGTGGAAAAGTTTGTTGAATTTTTCGGACCTGGCTTAGAAGAATTAACCCTTCCGGATCGAGCCACGATTGCAAACATGGCACCTGAATATGGAGCTACCATTGGATTTTTCCCCGTTGATGAAGAGACACTAAATTATTTAAGAAAAACGGGAAGAAATGAAGAATTAGTTGATTTAGTGGAAAGATACTATAAAGAACAAGGAATGTTTCGAACAAAAGATTCTCCTGAGCCTGAATTTACTGATATCGTAGAATTGGATTTATCTTCGGTTGAACCCTCATTGGCAGGACCAAAACGTCCTCAAGACCGAGTCGCATTGAAAGAAATTAAACACAAGTGGAATTCTTTACTTACAACGTCTATCAAACAAGGAGGTTATGAGTTACCTCAAAGCCAACTACAATCCACTGGTATAATTCAAAACGGCTATAAGGCAGAACTTCGTCACGGAGATATCGTCATAGCTGCAATCACTTCTTGTACCAATACATCAAATCCTTCGGTCCTCGTGGGAGCTGGAATTTTAGCGAAAAAAGCCGTAGAAAAAGGACTTAAAGCAAAACCGTATGTCAAAACCAGTTTGGCACCGGGCTCGCGCGTTGTGACAGAATATCTTGAAAGTGCCGGATTAATGGGATATTTAAAGCAACTGGGCTTTCATGTGGTAGGTTATGGTTGCACAACTTGTATAGGAAATTCGGGACCACTTCCTGATGAAGTCGTAAAAGCCATCAACGAAGGAAATCTGATTGTTTCAGCTGTTTTGTCAGGAAATCGAAACTTTGAAGGAAGAATCTCTCCTCATGTTAAAGCAAATTTCCTTGCTAGTCCCATGTTGGTAGTTGCATATGCTATTGCTGGAACCGTCAATATTGATTTATACAATGAACCCTTAGGTACTGATCAAAAAGGCAATCCTGTTTACTTAAAAGATATATGGCCTAGCTTACAAGAAATCCAAGAAATAATAGATAATCACATCAAACCAGAAGTCTTTAAGAAAAAATACGAAAATGTCAGGATGATCAATGAAATGTGGAATCAAATCAAGGTTCCAACAGGACTTTTATACGAATGGAATGAAAATTCGACCTACATTCAAGAACCACCCTTTTTCCAAAACATGACAATGGAAATTCCACCTCTACAGGAAATACGAAATGCTCGTTGTTTAGTGAAAGTAGGAGATTCCATTACTACTGATCATATAAGTCCTGCGGGATCTATTTCGAAAAGTTCACCAGCAGGTCAGTATTTGATTTCGAAGGGAGTTCAACCTGAGGATTTTAATTCATATGGGGCTCGTAGAGGAAATGATCGTGTGATGACTCGTGGAACCTTTGCCAATATACGATTACGCAATCAATTAGTGGATCGAGAAGGTGGGTACACAATTTACTTCCCTACAAATGAAGTTATGACCATTTATGATGCCAGTGAGTTATACAAAAAGAATAATATTCCTTTGATAGTGTTGGCAGGAAAAGAATACGGAACAGGTTCTTCTCGAGACTGGGCTGCAAAAGGAACGTATTTATTAGGAATAAAGGCTGTGATAGCTCAGAGTTTTGAGCGAATCCATCGTTCCAATTTGGTAGGGATGGGTGTGCTACCACTTCAATTTTTAGATGGAGAATCCCATGAAACTTTAGGACTCACAGGAAAAGAAGTATATCATATCTTAGGGATTGATGATAACATAAAGCCAAACCAGATCTTAACAGTGAGAGCTGATGAGAAAGAATTTAAAGTTATCTGTCGGTTAGATAATCAAGTTGAAATAGACTATTACAAAAATGGAGGAATTTTGCAAACAGTCTTGAGGAAGTTCCTACAACAAAATTAGAATCAAAATAAGCTATTCACCGAATATGACATGAGATTATAAAAGTATTTACATAATAGTTAAGAAAAATTTTAAGTTTCTATAAATAATCTATAAGAAATAACTGATCAAAATCTAAGTAAAGAGGTAGGTAATGGCTAATATCAATCCAGCATTTAAACTAAGAAAAGAAGGAAAACTCAAAGAAGCAGAAAAAGTAGCAAGAGAATATTTAGAAAAAGACCCTAATAATGAGTGGAACAAAAAAGCCTTAGGTTGGGTTTTGTTCGAAAAATTAAAGCAAGCACTACGAAAACAAAAAAAACTCAACAAATGGAATAAAATCGCAGTTAAAGAATTCCTACGGCTCAATATACCTACACCTGATATTCTTTATTCGAATTTTTTAAAAGTTTTGATACGGTTTTACAAAAAAGGAGATAACTCAGCTTTGTTCCAAATCTATAATATCGTAAAAAATCATACGATTGAGGACCTGTTCCGAAATGAAGATTTTTTACGGCGAAAAAAAGGAAGAGTTCAAATCAATTCATTAGTGGAATCAGTTTCAAGCACGTTGGCTCATCATTCTTTAAACAAAAAAGAAATAGAAGCTTTAGAATTCACTTTGAATTGGCTTGAACAAGCCGAAGTAAAATTTCCTGATAATTTGAATCTCCCTTACTTTCGAGCAAGGATTTTAATAGAGCTCAAACAAAATGATAAGGCTATCCCAATCCTACAAAAATTAACTGCCATGAAAAATGATTGGCATTTATGGGGTTATTTGGGGATAGCCTATCAGAAGATAGATGTCCAAAAATCGATCCAATACCTATGCAAAGCAGTGATTACTCCAAAAGACCCGTATTTGACCATAAAGTTTCGTATTGAACTGGCAAAGTCTCTTTTTGATGCACAAAAGTACCAAGAAGGCAGTTCGGAATTGAAATATATCACAAAACTTTTAGAAATCAGAAAACTTCCAACAAAAGAAGAAGTGGAAGAACTAAAAAAACATGAGAAATTTGTAGCAAATGCACCAGAAGAACTACCTCAATCCTTTTACGAAGAACTCTCGAAGGATATTGAACCTGATTATAGTTTCTTGGATTTGGTGCATGGTATAGTGGTGGATGTAAATCCCACAAAACGAAAGACGGCTTTTGTAGAAAATGGAATTATCTACTTAGGAGATTGGGCACAACATCCAGAATTAGAAAAGCTTCAAAAAGGTCAGAAAGTTGATATCAGAGCCCTTCGTAGGAAAAACTATTTCGGAATAGTTAAAAAAATTGAAAAAGTTTATCAATTTAATCCAGAGGAATTTCCTTTGGTGGTTGGGGTTTGGACAAGGGATCAACAAAAACGAGAAAGAGGATTTTTCTATTCTTCTGCTCATAAACGTATCCCCATACCGGCATCCGAAGTCGAAGGCTTGGCTGAAAACATAAACGACATTGTCATTGGTTTGAGACTATTTACTTATCGATCTTTTGAAAGAAAACGTTGGAGAAACAAAGAACTGTATTTTATCCCAAAAGTGATGAAGGAAAAAGAATCAGAAGTCATCACTAAAATCAAAGCGAAAATCAAATATGTTGATCCTGAAAAAAAATACTATATTGCCGAAACAGAAACTCAAGATCAGGTTTTCATTCCAGGACCAACGATGAATTTCGATGCCATGGAAGGGTATGAGTTTGAGTTTCAAGTTTATGAAGGTTTTGATCGTAAGAAAAAGAATCGTTCTTATCGAGCATTGAGTGTGATTAGGAAGCTTTCTCCAATTACTTAGTAATGTGATTAGTTTCTATGGGATTTTAATTTTTTCTAACTGATTGATAAAATTTTGATAGCTTAATTCTTTCGCTTTTTGCCAATGGGGTTTCGGGTATTCTGTTAGACTGCATATGACTATTCCCTCTGGCGTGAAGCCACAAAACCAAGCGGCACCGTCCCAGGTCCCACTTTTGCCATAAAATTCTAAAGAAGCTTCTTTTCTAAAAAGGGTTCTTTTTGCAAAAGAGAAATCTTCTTTTTTGCTTAAATATAGTTCTTTGAACCATTCCATAATTTCTTGGGGTTTGAATTTTAGATCTCCACCATGTAAAAAACTAAAAGGACTCGGGAAGTTTCTACTGCTGACTTTTCTTTTGAGATAGTTGTTGAGATGCTGGTTAAAGTAAAGTATTAATTTTTCGTGGGTAATGCTTTTTACTAATTCAACAAAATAATCGTTATTGGATTCCGCCATGTATGTTTGGATTTGTTTGAATTGATTAGGTTGAATTTTTTGATAATGATACCCTGCACTCACAAGAAAGATTTTAAATAGGGAACCCGAAGAATACTTCTTTGAAAGGATTTGCTGATTACAATCATGTTCATCAGTCCAAGTACCTTTGGCTTGATCATAAATACTATAAAGAATACAAGTTTCATTGCCCATGACGCTCTGGGTAAGTAAGAGAGTGAATAGCAAAGCCAAAACGGCTAACTTCATCATGAAAGTTAAAAAAGAATTGTAAAAGCAAAAAGAAAACAAGAATTTGTTCCATTCGAATGCAAGAACAAGAAATTGATAAATATCGTAAAGAAATCGATAAAATTGACAAAGAAATTGTCCACTTAATCCTAAAAAGAGCCGAGATCGCTTCTTTAATAGGAAAACTCAAAAAACAAAGTCAACAATCCATCTATAAACCCACCCGTGAATTAAAAATTTATGAAAACATAAAGAATATTTACTATGATTATTACAAAGCTAAAGTAGACAAAGAACCTTTCCCTTTAGAGGCGTTGTTGGCAATCTATCGAGAGCTCATGTCGGGAACCATCAAAATGGAAGAGGAATTCTCAGTAGGATATTTAGGACCACCTGGTTCTTTTTCTCATTTAGCTGTGCAGAAGCGCTTTGGTTCTTCGATCTCTGTGGTTCCATACCAAACCATACGAGAAATTTTTCGTGAAGTGGAATTAGGAGAAAGGATACGATATGGGGTTGTTCCTGTAGAAAACACCATTGGTGGGTCGGTGAGTAATACCTTAGATGAGATCGTCAATTCCACAGTAACAATCTATGCAGAGATATACGTAAAAGTTTCTCAGAATCTTTTAGCACCTTACGATATTCCTTTGAACAAGATAAGAAAAATTTATACAATTGGGATTGCCAAAGAACAGTGTATGAATTGGCTTTCTCAGAATCTTGATTTAAAAAAGGTAGAAATTGTTGAAACCCAAAGCACTGCAGCAGCAACAGAACTGGCAGCAACAAGAAAAGATGGAGTAGCCATAGGGAGTGAATTAGCTGCAGAGATCTATCAATTAAAGATCATTGCAAGAAACATTCATGATTTTCCTAATAACATTACTCGCTTTTGGGTGCTGTCCAATAAAGAAGAAAATGAAATCACAAATCATGATAAAACTTCTATTATTGTAGGAGTTCATGACAAACCAGGAAGTCTATATTCGATATTAGAACCATTTTATAAATCAAATGTGAATTTGACTAAGATTGAGTCTCGAAGAACCAAACGTATCTATGGAGAATATAATTTCTTTATTGATTTCGATGGGCATAAAAACGAAAAAAAAATCCAGAAAATATTGAAAATCATTGAGAAAAAATCTTCTTTTTTGAAAGTTTTAGGTTCATATCCGAAAGCAAATTTGAACTATTAGTTATGAGTGTGTTAACTTCTTTTCGAAATGTTATCATCTACGGCATGGGAATGATGGGGACTTCTTTGGCATATGCATTGAAGAATCATCCTTCTTTTAAGGGGAGAATTATTGGAGTTGTTCGTAATGAAAAGAGTAAAACTTGGATTTTGGAAAATCAACTTGCGGATGAAGTCTGGCTTTCTGAGGAAGCAGAAATTTTTTCTCGGTTGAAAGAAGTGGATTTTCTTATTATTGGTTTACCCGTTTTGGATACTTTGGATTTGTTGGAAAAGTTAGAAGAAATTCGGTTTTCAGGTTTGATCACAGATATGGGTTCGACAAGAATTCAAATAGAAAATAAAGCAAGGCAACTGGAGTCTTCGTTTCCTTTGCGTTTTGTGGGAGCACATCCCATCTGTGGTTCGGAGCACTCTGGACCTGAAGGATATGTGAAAAATCTTTTCGAAAACAAATTATGTATTATTATCAATCGATTGTCTCAAAACCATCAAGAGGATAGAAATCCCAAAGATCAAGAAGCAGTTTCTTCTTTTTGGCAGGAATTACGAATGAAAGTATTTCTGATGGATGCAGAAACTCATGATTACGTTTTATCTTATTTGAGTCATGCACCCCATATTTTGTCGAGTGTTTTATCAACCATCATCGGAAGAAACAAAATCATTACAAGATGGAATCAAGAATCTCCTATCCCAATTTTGGGTGGTGGATTAAGGGATATGTTGAGGATTGCAGGTTCCAACCCCAAAATGTGGTTTGATATAATTTCAACCAACAAACAAAATATCCTTCAAACTTTAAAAGATTATCAAAAAGAACTCGAGTATTTGATTTCGATTTTTGAAAATGACGAATGGAAGGATTGGTGGTGGGAATGGCAAACAAAAGCAAAAATCTATCGAGACACTCTTTATGGGAATTCCCAATAAACTAGAAAAAGTCATCACTTTGGATGGACCTGCTGGTTCAGGAAAAAGCACCATTGCAAAGCGATTGGCTGAGAAAATTGGCTATCTTCATTTGGACTCGGGAGCAATTTATAGAGCTTTTACTTATGCAGTGATTGATAAAATCGGCGAGCAGGAATCGATAGAGATCTTCGAACGCAAATTTTTGGAACTACAGCCACATCCCCATGAGTTTCCCCTACAAGTGATGATCGAAAACCATCAACAAGTTATTTATTACAAGGAAAAAAAACTTCAAGAAGAATTGCGCACATATAATCTAACCCAACGGATAAAATTTATCGCAGATGATGTTCGTTATCGAAGTCAAGTAAATCAAATCCTTCGTTCTCTTGGTAGTTCTTATTTGGTTGTAGTCGATGGAAGGGACATGGGAACGGAAGTCTTTCCCGAAGCGAAATTTAAGTTTTACTTGGATGCAAGTGTAGAAATACGAGCACAACGAAGATATCAAGAATACCACCAATATGCAAAAGCAAAAGGGATGGTTCTCAATATGGATTTAGAAAAAATTAAAAATGAAATTGCACTACGAGACCATCAAGATCAAAGCCGAAAATTTGGCGCTTTAAGGATTCCTCATGATGCTATCCTTATTGACACGTCTAATCTTACAATAAATATGGTATTGAGTATTATTTTAAGTTGCTTGCAAAAGCAATTTTGAAAAAGTAGGTGAAGAAATCCAGCAATCATTGAATAAAATATCAAGGGTATATTATGACAACTACTCCTTTTGATGAGGTTAAGCAAGAAAAAGATGAATTTGAGAAGCTCTTAGAAGAGGCCTTCTTGGATGAGCAGTTTGATATTTCTCGTTTCAATAAAGGGGATATGATTGAGGCGAAGGTTTTGGATATTAGTGATACTGAAGTATTTTTGGACATTGGTCAAAAGCTAGAAGGTATTTGTCCATTGGAAGAGTTTGAAGAAAAACCTACAATTGGTCAGAAAATTAAAGTAGTAGTAATAAAAAGTGGAGGAATAGAAGGAAACTCTGTGGTTTCTCGATTAGAAGCAGCAAAACGAGAAGCATGGAATCGTATCAGAGAAGCCAACAAAAACAATTTGCCTTTGAGTGGAAAAATAATCGAAGAACACAAAAACAAGAAAGGATTTATTGTAGCCATCAATGGTATCAAACTATACTTGCCAAAATCCGAAATAGGCATCAAAATAAGAAACAAGATTCCTAAAGTCAACATAGGAGATCAAATCGATTTCAAAATCCTTAAAATTGATGAAGAAAGAAAAACAGGTATTATATCGAGAAAGAAAATCCAAGAGGATATCAACCAAGAAAAGTGGGAAAAGTTTTTAAGTAAATACAAAGAAGGGGATATTGTTGAAGGAACTATCACTAAAATCATCTCATATGGAATGTTCATTAGAGTAGAGGATTTGGATGGGTTTATCCATCAAAATGACATTAGCTGGAAGAGTGATTATCCATTCAGAAAGAACTACCGTAAAGGGGATCGAATCAAAGCAAAAATATTATCCATAAATCCAGAAGAAAATAAGATTTCTTTAGGAATTAAACAATTAACAGAAGATCCATGGGAGTGGGCGAAACGAGAACTCACAGTCGGAAGCATCGTTTCTGGGGTAATTACTGACATCAAAGTGTATGGAGCATTTTTAGAAATTCGAGAGGGTTTGGAAGGACTTATTCATAATTCTGAGATTTCATGGTCCAAGAAAAAGGTCAATCCAAGGAAGTATTTCAAAAAAGGAATGGAAGTAGAAGCAAAAATATTAGCCATCGATCCCGAAAAGAAACGAATTTCTTTGAGCTACAAAGAAGCAACGGAAAATCCATGGAATAAAATCACAGAAATACTCAAAGTAGGGGAAATTCGGGAAGGAAAGATAACAGGTATCGTGAAGTATGGAGCGTTCGTAAAAATCTTCGACGATATCGAAGGCTTAATTCGAGTAAAAGATTATAGTTGGGATAAAGAACCAGATAAGAATATGCTCAAAAAAGGAGATGTTGTCAAGTTTAAGATTCTTTCGATTGATCCAGAGAATAGAAAAATATCTTGTGGAATCAAACAATTAGAACCAAGTCCTTTCGAGAAGTTAGCACAAAAGTATCCTAAAGGTGAAGTCTTAAAAGGGAAAATTACAAGTATTTCTGACTTTGGAATTTTTGTGGATATTGGTGACGGATATGAAGGTTTAGTCCATAAGTCCAAAATCCCTCTCAAAAAGAACGAAAAAATCGAAGACAAATACAAAATCGGAGATGAGATCCAAGCAGTATTACTCAAAATTGACCCAGTAAAAGAAAAAATATCTCTTTCTATCAAAGATTATGAACGAAAAAAAGCAAAAGAAATTGTTAAGCAATACAACAATAAAGAAGATCAAGAGACTTACACTTTAGGTGCCATTCTTAAAGATGAATTGAATTAAAATGGGTAAAAGCTTCATAAGGAAAAAAACCTCGGAAAAATCCCAAACAATACAAAAAGAAATCTATGATCCATTTGCTGATTTTCAAGGTTCAAAATTAGAACTTTACCTTGCAAAGCTTTTCTACTATTTTCGAAAGAACCTAAAGTTGTCTTTAGGTATCCTTTCTTTTGTTCTTGTGGTTTTCGTTGGGATTGTATTTTATCACGTTTATACTGAAAATTTAGAAAAACGTTCTTTGCTGGCTTTCGAAGAACTCTTGAAAAGTCCCATTTTTCAAGCAGGAGCAAGTGACATTGGAACAGCTATCAACAAATTAGAAAATTATCAAAAAGAATTTCAAAACAAATCAGCTCAAAAACGAGCCATCATTAAAAAAATAGAGCTCTACCAAGAACAACGGGATTACGAAAACGTAGCCATTCAATACGAAGAGTTGGCAAAACTATTGGAATATCCTGAATTGAAACAATATGCCTATTTAAATGCTGCAATCCATTTTGAGAATCAAAAGAAATATAGTAGAGCTCTATCCAACATAGAAGAAATTTTAAAATATGAAATTCCAAATGAATACCTAAAAGCTTATGTATTATTCACTCAAGTTCGATTACTTTATCATTTGGGAAAAAAAGAAGATGCCCGTAGGATATCTAAAAAAGTTTATCAGCTCGATATTCAAAATCATCCTGAAATTTCCAAAATCCAATCCGAATTGACCCTTTTCTTTTTGATTAATTCAGAACCTTAAATGAAACCTCTACGTATTGCTATTCCCTCTGGTAGAATGCTAGAAGATACGATAGAATTTTTCAAAAAAAATCTTAACTTTGATGTGGAACTTCCTCAAAATCGGGAGTTAATTTTTTTTGATGTAACTCACACAATACAGTTTATGATGGTGAGAAATCAAGATGTGCCGTTAATGGTTCTTCATGGGGGTGCGGACGCTGGTGTTTGCGGAAGGGATTTGTTGTTTGAAAATCAGTATGATGTTTTTTATTATCTTGATTTGCCTTTTGGATTTTGTCGCTTGTCCTTAGCAATCCCTGAGGGTTTATCTACTTCTGATTTTTGGAGAAAAATTTACATCCGAATAGCAACGAAGTATCCAAACTTGACGAAAGATTTTTTTTTCCAAAAGGGTATGAGTGTGGAGATCATCAAGCTCCATGGTTCTATTGAAGTAGCTCCTATTTTAAAAATTTCTGATGGCATTGTAGATTTGGTCAGCACAGGGAAAACCTTAAAAGAAAATCAACTCAAAGAAATCGAAACCCTCATGGAATCCCAAGCTATTTTTATCATAAACAAAGGTAGTTTTTATAATCAGTTTGAGGCTTTTCAGAACTTATTTGCCTCTTTTCGAAAACTTCATGTTTAGTCATTCATATTCTTTTTTTATCCAAAGAAGAAATTTTTTTTCTGTAGTGTTGTTGTTTTTGTCGATTGCCTTAATGGTTAGTAGGTTTTCTCCTTCCTCATAAGGAAAGGTCTTTAGCTTTACATAGTTTTTGTAAAATACTTCCTCAAAAGAGAGGTTGCCATTTAGTAAATATCCCTTAGGATGATTTTCAATAAAATCAAATTGATAGAATGAACTTTCTTGAGATTTTTGATTTTGAAAGGTCCATTCAATTCGGTATGGAATTCGTTTTGTTTTGGGAACATTATTGGCATCATAAACTTTTAAATAAATAGGACGAGGTAGTGTAAGCTTGATGTTTGCTTTTTTTTCGGGCAAGATGATTGAAATTTCTTCTTTTTCATCTTTGATGATGATGAAGGCGATGTGTTCAATTACAGGAGTTGTGGTATCTTCTTCTGGAGGTAGCCTGAGTAGGGGGTTGATGATTTTTTTCCCGTATTCTTCTGTGATAAAAAAGTGCAAGTGGGCAGAAGAGGATTTTCCTGTGTTGCCTGAAATTCCCAGAACATCAAACCTTCGAAAAGTAAAATTATCAGTAGGAAAGTAGATTTCTTTCAAATGATAATAACCACTCCAAATACCATGTTCATGTTCTAACCAGATTTGTTCTCCCGTGCCAGATAAAAATCTTTTCGAAGAGGGAAACATCCTCGAGTGTTCGAAATAAAGTATTTTTCCATCGGTTATTGGTAGAACGGGTAAATCTTCTCCGGATATATCCATGCCATTATGAAAATGATCCATTCGAGATTCACCAAATGTAGAAGTAATAACATGTTTTTGTTTTTGGGGTTGTATCGGCCATTGAAATTGAAAACTTGGGCTACCTATCAAAGGACCCAAAAAAACAAGAAAAATAAGAAAAAAAAGCAACAACCTATTTCTCATAAACCCCAAGAAACCTTCCGAACCTTCTTGTAAAGTTTTTTATTTTGAAATAGAATTTGACTTTTATGAGCTTTCCTGTTTTTTTTATGAAAAGTGAGTCGTGATAGAATTGAATTAAAGCAATTTGAACAAACCCAAGAGTTTGAGGAATTAATAGAACGCTGTAAATCACAAGACTGGGGAGCTCTGCAACGCTTTTTTGAAATTTATAGCATTGAAATTTATAATTTTCCCATTAGAGCTTTTCATTTTTCTGAGGAAGATGCGGGAGATTTTTTTCTTTTTGCTTTTGAACGATTGAGGGATGGGAAGCGTTTTAAAACCTATCGAGGAAATGCTTCTTTTCGGACTTGGTTTTATAGTGTTCTTCGAAATTTAGTGATGGATTGGTTTAGGTATCATAAAAAATTTAAAAATCTTGAGTATATTCCATTTGAACAATTTAGTAAAGAATTTTCCTTTAATATGCAAGAAGATGAAGGTTATGCAATAGACATTTTTTACAAAGAACTCGATAATTTAGAACCCCAATCACGAATAGTCTTTAAGTTAGTGTATCTTTTTTATCTTAATCTTGAACCCAAAGACATAGAAATCCTGAAGGAAGTTTACGGAAAAGAAAATTTTGAAATATTAAGTTTTATTTCTAAAACAAAAGATTATTTGGTCAAAAAAAACCAAAGACTAACTGAAAAGATAGAACGGCTTCAAAGAATGCATAAGAAATATTTGGATTTAAAACGAAAAGAAAGTGAATTGATGAAACATGAAGAAGATAGCTATGAATTAAAAGAAATCAAAGAAAAACTCAAAGAATGGAGTTTAAATCGCATAAAAGTATTAGAAAGGTTTCAAAAGAGAGAACTCTTGATCAGAGTACCATTCCACAAGATTGCTCAATTTCTGAAAATTAGTGTGCCAACGGTAAGTCAACATTTCAAAAAAGCCAACGAAAAAATTCGGCAGTCTCAGGAATTAAAAAAATTTTTACTGATTTAAAAATAGATACGTCAAATTAGCAGAAGGAGCAGTGTATGGGAAAAAAGGAATTTTACTACATCATAAAGTTAGTAGATGAAATTCTCAACAGCAATAACGAAGAAAAATTAAAAGAAATCAAAAAGCAAATCAATCAGCTGAGTGCCAAAGAATTATGGGAACTTATGGATATTTATCAAGCCATTCATAGGATGATTAACTCTGATGAGCGGTTGCCACTACCGGATTTCTATGCTTATCAAGTAAAAGAATTCTATCAAAAACAACTCCAAAGACAAGAAGAAAAAGCGAAAAATCGAATTTCTCTAAAACTATTAGAAAACTCTATAGAAATTCTTTCCTCGAGTTTAAGCTTACCTGTGGAGTTGATTCCCATACCAAATTATCGTGCTAATGGATTGGGGAAAAGTTATAAAGTCGTATTAAGAGATAATCAAAATGAATCTCTGGTAGAATATTCGTTTATTCCTCAACAATCAGAAGTTTTGTTAAGTATTTATTTTTATCATGTCTATGGAGCTCTCACCATCAAGCTGTATCGTGATGAAGAAATCATTAGCCAAAAGCAAATCAGCATCACTAAAGAAAAAGAGAGAATCAACTTAGATAATTTATCAAAAGGAAATTATAGCCTTGAAATTCTTAGTACTTACCATCAGGTTTTACACTTTGATATTCAGTGATCACAAAGCTTTGATGGTGGTTCCAATAGTGTGATAAATACCTTTGATTCCTTCGATTTTTTTTAGTTCTTTGATAAGTTCATCATTCACTGAAATTGAAAAAGTGCTGTGAGCTTTGATCACAGTTTGGGTGCTACCATTTTCTATAATATGAAAGTAAATCTGGGCTTTTCCTTTGTGATTTTTGATATGTTTATTGAATAATTCCCATAGTTGAACAAAGCTATCTTCTTGAAAGACTTCTCTTTGTATTTTTATGTGTAGGGATTGTTCTGCTTTTTCTTCCAAGAGTTCTTCGGTGAGAGCTTTTATTTCATCTACTAAAATCGTTATGTTTTGGGTTTCTTCGTCAACGTCTGCCCTTCCTTTCACCCATACGATTTGATCCTCCTGTAGGAGGTTTCTATTGCTTTCAATCAAGTTCGAAAAAACTAAACATTGAACTTGACCAGTCCAATCTAAAAGCTGAAACCGAGCATATTCTTTTTTGTTCCTACTGCTTTTGATTTCTAAATCCTGAATCACACCGCACAATTCAAACTCCGAAGTTTTATTTTCTGTGTATAGCTTTTCAATGGGAGTAATTTTTAGATGTCGTATCAAGTATTGATATTTATCCAAAGGATGTCCTGAAAAATAAATCCCTAAGACTTCTTTTTCTTTTTTGAAGAATTCATCTTGTTGAAATTCTTCTTTAGAAATCTTATATTCCAGTGCTTCAGTATTATTATGATAAAAACCATGTTTCATGAGTAAATTTGTGGTCCCAAGAGAAAGAAACAAAACCCCTTGACTTTCTTGGTAGGGTTCTTTGTTTTT
Source organism: Leptospiraceae bacterium (assembly GCA_025059995.1). Lineage (NCBI taxonomy): Bacteria > Pseudomonadati > Spirochaetota > Leptospiria > Leptospirales > Leptospiraceae > Leptospiraceae bacterium. The sequence goes on along the minus strand of JANXCF010000003.1, from coordinate 336,072 downwards.
TTTCACTTTCTCTATTAAATATTCCAAGGACTCAATCAAGCCTTTTCGGGTGTAACCTAAATTGTCGAAACAACCGGCATAAATCAATGACTCCAGAGCTCTTTTGTTGATTGTTTTGAGATTGATTTCTTGTAAAAACTCTGTGAAACTTCGAAATTGTTTGATTCGATTTCGAACTTCCAAAATGTTGGAAACCACATTATCTCCAACATTTTTGATGGCGCTTAATCCATAGCGTATGGTGTTTTCGTTTTCGATTTCAAAAAGTTCAAAGGACTTATTAATATCTGGTTTTTCTATTTTGATATTCAATTCTTTGGATTCGTAAAAATAAGGAGTTAATTTTTCTGTTTTGTGAATTTCGCTGTTGAGAACTTCAGTGAGAAATTCAATGGTGTAATTGGCTTTTAGATAGGCAGTTTGGTAAACAATCATGGCATATGCAGCAGAATGAGATTTATTAAACCCATACTTTGCAAACTCAGACATCTGGTTATATAATTCTTCTGCGAATTTTGAGTCATATCCTCTTTGAACCGCTCCTTCAATAAAGAGAACTTTCATTTCTTGCATTTTGGATTCGATCTTTTTCCCCATGGCTTTTCTGAGGGTATCGGATTGACCTTTGCTGAAGCCCCCAATCTTTTGAGCAATTTGCATCACTTGTTCTTGGTACAAAATCACACCGTAGGTTTCTTTTAGGATTCCTTCTAAGTCGGGATGAGGGTATTCTACTTTTTCTAAGCCTTTTTTACGGTTGATGTACATATCTGCCATGCCCGTTTGAAGTGGTCCCGGACGATACATGGCAATCAAAGCAATCAGGTCTTCAAATACCTCTGGCTGCATTCGAACCACAAAATCCCTCATACCCGGAGAAGACTCTAATTGAAAGATGCCTTTGACTTTTCCCGATTGTAAAAGTTGATAGGTTTTTTTATCATCCAATGGGATGTTGTTAATATCAATCTGAATCCCCCTTCTTTTTTGGATTCTTTTTAGAGTGTTGTGAATGACGGTTAAATTCCTAAGGCCCAGAAAATCCATTTTGACTAAACCAATTTCAGAAAGAACGTTCATGTCAAACTGTGTCACCAAAATCCTTTGGGAAGATTTGTCTTTGGGGTTGGCAACTGTGGCAAGAGGAACGATATTCTCCAGAGGTTCGGGAGCTATCACTACTCCGGCGGCATGCACACCCGTTTGACGTGAGTTTCCTTCTAACTTTTTTGCGATCTCAAAAACCTTTTTGTGGAGTTCACTTTTATTTACATATCTTTGAAATTCCAGTGATTCCTCGTAGGCTTCTTCGATGGTAATTTTTGGGGTATTGGGGATAGCTTGAGAATAGAGATTAGCTTCCGCAAAGGGCATTTTCAAAACTCTGGCAACATCTTTGATGCAGGCTTTCGCTGCCATGTTTCCGTATGTGATGATCTGAGCTACGTTTTCTTCTCCGTATTTTTGCTTTACGTAGTTGATGACTTCTTCTCTTCGTTCCATACAAAAATCAACGTCGATATCAGGCATTTCTTTTCTTTCTAAGTTCAAAAATCTTTCAAATAGCAAATTATAACGAATGGGATCAATTTCTGTGATTCCTAAGCAATAGGCAATCAGTGAACCAGCGGCGGAACCACGTCCCGGTCCAACGGGGATGTTTTGACTTTTTGCCCAGTTGATGAAATCCTGAACAATCAGAAAATAACTAGCAAAATCCATTTCTGTGATGACTTTGTATTCGAACTCAAAGCGTTCTTGAATTTCTTTTGTGATCACTTTATATCTTCGTTTGAGCCCTTCTTCAGCAAGTTTTCGTAAATAGCTATTTGTGGTATAGCCTTTTGGAACATCAAACTTAGGAAGTAAAGGGTTTCCAAATTCGAACGACAAATCAACCATCTCTTTGATTTTTTGGGTGTTGTAGAAGGCTTCGGGGATTTCAGGAAATACCTGGAACATTTCTTCTGGTGTTTTTACGTAGAATTCTTGATTAAATCCAAATTCCAAAGGTTCATCAATGGTTTTCTTTTGATTGATTCTCAATAATATGTCTTGGATTTCGTGATCTTTTTGCGTCAGAAAGTGGGCATCATTTGTGAGCACTAAAGGGATATCCCATTTTTTGGAAATTTCTATGTTTCCTTTGGCAACAATCTCTTCTTCTTTGAGTCCGTGATTTTGGATTTCGAGATAGAATCGATCTTTTCCGAAAATGTCTTTGAGTCTTTTGGCAAGAGCTTCGGCTTCGTGGAATCTTCCAGAAAGAATTTTGCTTTGGACCTCACCTCCCAGACAAGCCGTAAGACAAATCAATCCTTCACTATATTCTTCTAAGAGTTCATAATCAATTCGGGGTTTTCGATAAAACCCTTCGGTAAAAGAACGGGATGTGAGTTTGATGAGGTTTTTGTAGCCCTTTAGGTTTTGTGCTAATAAAACTAAATGAAAGTTATTTCCATCAGCCAAGTTTTCTACGAACTTTTTTTCGGTTCTTTTCCCCGGAGCTACGTAAAATTCATTGCCGATGATGGGTTTGATGTTGTGTTTTACGGCTTCTTGATAGAATTGAATCACACCATACATGTTTCCGTGATCGGTTATTGCAACCGAATCCATCTCATGTTGGTTTAGATACTCCATTAAGTCTTTGATACGAATAGCACCATCCAAGAGACTAAAAGTCGTGTGAAGATGCAGATGGGTAAAATTGAGTTTCTTTTTCTTCATAGGAATCAAACTAAAAAAATCTTGTCATTAAAAGAGAATATATCAAATTTTTTAATTATTATATATCAAAGAATCGACAAATCGAGAATTTTGTGTATGTTTTTTCTGAGTTTTTCACTGTGAGAAAAATTAATTTTTGATTTGAAAGTATAAAGAAATTATAAATAAAGCAAAAAATGGAAAACATCATTATGAATTATTTAAGCGATGTTTAAGAATATATACAAAAAATCAAGAGTGCTCAGACTCAAAAAAACGAAGCTGAAATTCGAGATGCCCTACGGCAACTTCTTGAGAAACTTGTTGGTAAGGAGTTATTCAAAAAAATAAGTATCAAACAAAAACTCACTCATGAAGGTGTTTGTACCGGAATGGCGGATATAGCCTCGATGGTTAGGTGATTGAAGTCAAAAGTAGTTTCTCGGACAACAAAAAAGAAGCTCTTGAGCAAATCAAAAAATACCTCACCTCGGATGAATACGAAAATGCTTCTTTTGGAACCATCACCTATGGGCTTCAGCTTGAAACGAACACGAAAATGACTTAATGAAACTTTATCATGATACCGACGAACTCATAAACAAACTCGAAAAAAACAAAAGGTCATTTTGATCAAAAAAAAGAAAACGAAATCAACGTGATAGAATAATCATTGTCTTTAAAAATGAAGTAAAAAAGGCTTGTAAAGAAAGCATACTCTATCTATGCTTTTCCCTAAATGAATAATTATCATTTAATTTCTAATACAGGTAAAATAGGCTCTATCTATGAGAGAGTAGATAAGCTATTTGAAAATCTAAACTTTTTGAAGCTCAAACAAACCATAAAGGTCTTTTTGGATTTAGAGGATGAAGTCTTGGAAAAGTTTTCAGAAAAATATAGCGGTATTTTGATTTATCTTTTGAATATGACAGATCAGAAAACCTCAAAAGAACTCATCCATAAGTTAACAAAAAATTCTGTTCTTTATTTAGTAGAAGAAGAAGTTCGTTTACTTTTGTTGGGAACCTTTAAAAACTCAGGAGTTTTAGAGGATATAGAAAAAATAACCCAACTGTTTGAGGAATTGGATTTTTCTAAAAATCAAAACTTCTTGATAAAAAGAAACTACAGAGAAATCCAAGATTCATTGAGATTTCTCTATCATCAACAAGCTCAAAAAACCACCACTTTGAGATTTCGATATCTATTGAATTTAGAAGAAGGTGAGTTATGGAAACTCATGAATGTTATCACTGAAAAAAAACCCATTATCATTCCGATACTGATGATATTTGCACTGGATGAAATTAGATTCCAAGTGCTTAAGTTTATTTTTACAGAAAAGAAAGAGTTCATCCATGTTTTGGTTTCAGAAATGATAAATTTGAAGTTTTTTTCTTTAATTCGAAATTACATTAACATTGAAGAACTATCAAAAGAATTTTCAGTAGAGTTCAGCTCGAAACTAAAAAGTTTAGAAACAGCTTTTATGATTGAAAAAACATTAGGTAAACATATCGAAGAAATTCAAAGCGACTCGAATCTTTCAGTTAGACAGAAACGAGATAAAATTCTAAACGAAGTATATTTAACCATCAAGAATGAAGAAGCTGATACTCAAGAAATCATCATAGCTGATTTACTAAACAAAAATATCTTAAGCATCAACGAAGTAGAACTACTAGAACTAATCTTAAAAGAAAAATAACAAGCATATAAGCTTGTTATTCTAAGATATAAAACTCTGCTTTTTTAATGGATTTTATAGGGATCTTTTCTTCGCCTGTTTTTGTGATGTTTATGATATAGCCTTTTTCGAACTTTCTGTTTTTGTTGAGATTTACGATGCTTCCATCTTCCAATTGAACTGATATGTCAATCCCTCTGAAATCAATGAATCGAATTAGCTGCTTTTCGAATTTTCTTTGAGATAACTTCAAGGAAATCCTCCTACCTTTGGAAGTGATTGGTAGTATAATCTACGGAACAAAATGGATTTTTATGATGATTTTTTTGGTAAAGAGAATGTTTTGAATTCATTTATAAAAAACTTAAAAATGGCTTGACAAAAATAAAGCCTTTGAACTTCTAACATCTTTTAGGAGAAGCTATGATTGGAATTTATTTAAAAGAAGGAGAAAGTATCGACTCAGCTCTGAGAAGATTCAAAAAAGAATGCGTGAATGCTGGGATTCAAAGTGAAATCAAAAAAAGGGAGTTTTATGAAAAACCTTCCGAAATCCGTAAAAGAAAAAGAGAAACTGCCGAACGAAAGAGACGAAAAAAACTAATGATGCTACTAAAAAAGAAATCAAATTCGAAATAAAATTCTCATCATTTTCCCGCATCAAATTTTCTTTCTATGTATGATTTAAAAGAAAAGCTTTTGACTGCGATTCCTATTGAAAGTTATGTAGGTCGATTCGTTTCTTTGAAAAAGCAAGGTAGATACTTAGTAGGATTATGTCCTTTCCATAGAGAAAAAACTCCTTCTTTCACAATTACACCAGAAAAAGGGATTTTTTATTGTTTTGGATGTGGTAAGGGTGGGAACTTAATCACCTTTGTGATGGAAAAAGAGCAGGTTTCTTTCAAAGAAGCTCTGCAAATTTTGTGTGAATATGCGGGGATTCCTTTTACAGAAAAGGAAATAACCCAAGAAAATCAATCTATCAAACTCATGGAAAAAGTTTCTTTTGAGTATCATAAGTTTTTGCTTTCTGAAGAAGGAAAACCCTATCGAGATTACCTCCATCAACGTGGAATTTTGGATAGCACGATCACAAAGTTTCAATTAGGAGCGGCACCCAATACAAGTCAGTTTTTACTTCATCTCTTCCCTGAAGAAACACAGGGACTTCTATCTTTGGGTTTGATCAAAAAAAATGAATGGAATCAATTTTATGATTTTTTTCGGAATAGAGTGATCTTTCCCATTTCCAACACAACGAATCAAGTAGTCGGTTTTGGGGGTAGGGTGATTGATGATTCAAAACCAAAATACCTTAATTCCCCAGAATCAGCCATCTTTCACAAAGGTTCTACTTTGTTTGGGTTGAGTTTCGCCATTGAGTCCATAAAGCGAAGAAACGAGGTTCTCATCACGGAAGGGTATTTGGATGTTTTAGGACTCCATCAGGTCGATCTGGAAAATGTCGTAGCTCCTTTGGGGACTGCTTTTACAGAAAATCATAAAAGGCTTCTTCATCGATATACAAAAAATGTTGTGATTATGATGGATGGAGATGTCAGTGGAAGAAATGCTGTTTTAAAGACTCTTTTTTTATTCCAAGATGACATCGAAAAAACTCATGTAATTTTACTACCCGAAGGAATGGATCCTTTTGATTTATCTGTCAAAATCCTAAACCAAGAACTCTACTGGATTCCGTCTTTTTGGAAGGAATTTCAGATATCAGGATTTCAGTTTTTATTGTTTTCGGTTTTAGTGTCTTCGGAGGGTGTTAATAGACTTTTTCCTGTTTTTGAGAATGATATAGAGATTTGGCAGAGGGAACTCCAAAAAATCTTTTCAAATCAACAATTACAAAGATATTACAAGAACTTGACTCTTTCAGAAAAACAAAGTGTGCTTTCTCGATTTGAAGAAATTTACTCTCACATCCATCACGATATCCTCCAACAATTCTTGAAGGAAGAATTGCAGTTTATCACGGGTTTAAACTTCTTAAAACACACTAACCAAGATAAAACGAAATTTTTTTCTCAAACACAGCAAAAAAAAGTTCACCCAGAGATTGACCAAAAAAAAAATATACTCTTTTTTATAGAAAGAGATATAATTGGAACACTTCTTAAATTTCCAAAAATGGTCAAAACTTTTTCGAATCAAATCCAAGCCATTGAATTTGAAGATGAGGCTTCTTTTTTTCTGTGGAATATTTTACATGAAAGAACTGTTATTTCAGGAGAAGAAATTGACCCGAAAGTCATCTTTTCTTACCTCCCACAGGACGTTCAACGGATTTTTGCTCCCTATTTACTCGAACAAAAAAGCAAAATTCAGAGCTCCCACCTTTATCCAAAAGACATTCTATCCGATGAAGATATGGAAAACATCTTAAGGGAGTTGATTACGAAACACCGGTTGGAAAAAATCAACCAACAAATCCAAGAAAAACAAGAGCGTTTAAGATTAGTAGAACCTGATTTGAAAGCTCAACTTTATTATGAAATTAATGAATTAATACGAGAGAAAAAAATTTTACTCAATACGCTTAAAGCAACCTAAAAACCATCAAAAACGAGGTCGGAACCATGAACTTAATGGAACTTCAAGAAATGAAACAAATTATCAAAATTGGTAAAACCAACGGGGAAATCACTTTTGATGAAATTAATGAATTACTTCCAGAAAAAATTGTCAATTCCGAAAAAATAGAAGAGGTTTTTGGTATTCTTCATGATTTAGGGATACGTATAGTTGAAGAATACAGCTACAATAATAACGAAGAACAAGATATTGACGAAGAATTTCGGAAAATCACAGAAGAAACAGAAAAAAAGAAAAAGAAAAAAAATGATGATTCCTCAGATGATCCCATTAAGCAGTATTTAAAAGAGATTGGTCAGATATCTTTGATTTCTGGGGATAAAGAAGTATTCTTAGCAAAGAGGATCGAAAATGGAGAAAAAATCATAGAAGAAACAGTTCTACGTTCAACCATTTTAAGACTACAATTCTCAAAATTAATGCCAAAGGTTCGGGCAGGAAAAATTAAGATCACCGATGTTATCTATACAGAAAAACCATATACTTTAACTGAAAAACAAATCAAGGATTTAGAAAAAAAGTTCTTCGAAACAATGGAGATAGTCAAGAAAGAAGATAAAAAACTACAAGAGGCAAGAGCAAAATTACGAAAAACAGTAGAAGGATCTAAAAAATGGCAGGAACTTCAAAGTATCATAACGAGCACTCAAAACAAAATCTATGAAAAAATGAAAGAATTAGGGGTATCTCAAAAAGAAATCCATCGTATTTCGAATAAAATTAAAGGAATGGTGAATCGTATCAAAGAGATACAAAAACATTTTCTCAATCTTAAAGCTCGCTACAACAAAGACGTAAAACAAATCAAGGCTTATAATCGCTTCATCGAGAAAAACGAAAATTTGGATTTAGTAGAGAAAGAAATGGGGTGTTCTATTGAAGAGGTCAGAGAAATCATCAAGGACATCCGAAACAACGAACGAAAACTCAGAAGGATGGAGCAGGATGCCGGTTGCTCTATCCAAGATATTTTAGATTGGGGAGAGTCTATTGTGAGAGGAGAACGAGAAATTTCTCAAGCCAAGAAAGAGTTGATTAAATCGAATTTGCGACTTGTTGTATCGATCGCAAAAAAATACACAAATCGAGGTTTACCTTTTTATGATTTGATCCAAGAAGGAAATGTAGGTTTAATCCGAGCTGTAGATAAGTTTGAATACAAAAAAGGCTTTAAGTTTTCTACTTATGCAACGTGGTGGATACGTCAAGCTATCACAAGAGCTCTTTCCGAACAGGCAAGAGCTATACGTATTCCTATCCACATGATAGAACAAATCAACAAAGTGAATAAAGAGATTCGAATTTTCTTTCAAGAATATGGGCGAGAACCTACAGTTGAAGAAATTGCAGAACGTTTAGGTTGGCCTGTTTCTAAAGTAAAGGCTGTAAACACCATTGCTAAAGATCCTATTTCCTTAGAAACACCCATTGGAGATGAGGAAGACTCCAAACTTGTGAACTTTATCCAAGATGAAAAAACCGAGTCACCCCTACGCCATGCAGCTAATAAAATGCTTCAAGAACAAATTCGAAATGTTTTAAATACCTTACCTGCAAGAGAACAAAAGGTCCTAAAAATGAGATTTGGCTTAGAAGATGGTTACATCCATACATTAGAAGAAGTTGGTTACGTATTTCAAGTTACGAGAGAAAGGATACGACAGATTGAAGCCAAAGCTCTCAGAAGATTGAGACATCCATCTCGTAGTAAGAAACTAAAAGATTTCTTAGATGAAAATTAAAACCCATTCCAAATCTTATCGATAATCCCATATTCTAACGCCTCTTGGGCATTCATGTAATAATCTCGATCCGTATCTTTTTCGACTTGTTCTATGTTTCTTCCTGTTCTTTCAGCGATGATACGGTTGAGTTCGTCTCTGGTCTTTTTGATTTCTTGGGCATGGATTTTTAAATCAACAGCAGGAGCGATGATTTGTCCTGAAATCAAGGGTTGGTGAATCATGATTTTACTATGAGGCCAAGCATACCTTTTGCCTATGGTTCCTCCACATAGAAGCAATGCTCCCATGCTCGCTGCAAGTCCCATACAAACTGTGGCTACATCAGATTTGATCATCTGCATTGTGTCATAAATACACATCCCAGAGGTGATAATTCCCCCTGGACTATTGATAAAAAGATAAATGTCTTTTCCAGGATCAATCGAATCTAAGTATAAAAGCCTTTCCACAACATACTGTGCGGAACGATCATCGATAGGACCCCATAGGAAAATCTGCCGCTTACTGATGAAGTTTTTTTCAATTTCAGCTTTGATAGGAACAAAGTGTTCAAATATGGATGTAGTATCATGATTGATATACATATAACGATTTTTTTTTCTTAATTACGAAAGAAAAGAAATAAATTCTACTTTTGAGCTTTTTGAAGTAGCGTTAGCAAAATAAAAACATACCCAGCAATGCCAATTAGTAAAAAGGCAAAGAAAAACAAATTTTCTTGAGATGTGAAAAAGTATGAATTGAACTTCCCAGAAGTTTCTGAAAAAGAGTTTGTGTTTATGTTTTCGAACTTAATGATATAGAAATAGAATTCTTTTTGATTTTGGTTCTCATTCAAGATGAGCTTTTCTTGTAAAATCTGATTTTCTCTTTTGAGTTCCTCGATTTGTTTTTCTAATTGATAGATGGAATTTCTTTTCTTTTCGAAAGCAAAATACCCTATGGAACTAAAGATAAAAAGATAAACCAAAAAAAGAAAAAAGGTCAAAAAGCTCAAAGGCAATACAAGCCTTTTAGACATGTTTAAAATTTAAGTGAGGTTGATGTGATGAAAAACCTTCTTTCCAAGATAGACAGCAGCTGTATCTAGATCTTCTTCAATTCTGAGGAGTTCATTGTATTTGGCAACCCTGTCAGTTCTTGATAAAGAACCTGTTTTGATTTGTCCTACACTTGTTCCTACGGCAATATGAGCTATGGTTGTATCTTCGGTTTCTCCTGACCGATGGCTGATGATACAGGTGAATTGATGCTTTTGGGCTAGTCGAATGGTTTGTAAGGTTTCTGTGAGACTTCCAATTTGGTTGACTTTGATGAGAATAGAATTACATGCTTGTTCTTCTATAGCTCTTTGTAATCTTTTGGGATTTGTGACTAAAAGGTCATCCCCAACAAGCTGAACTTTTTTCCCTAAGGTTTTGTTTAAAATCTTCCAGCCATCCCAATCAAATTCTGACAAACCATCTTCGATCGAAATAATTGGATAACGGTTAACCAGATTCTCATACATTCGAATCATTTCGTCTGTGCCCACATCTTTGCCTTCTATATGATATGTTTTTTTGTTTTTATCATAAAAGCTTGAGGAAGCAACATCTAATGCAAGTAGGATTTCTTCTCCTGGTTTGTAGCCGGCTTTTTCAATAGCATTAAGGATGATTTGCAGGGCTTCTTCATTGGAATTCAAATTCGGAGCGAACCCTCCTTCATCGCCAACAGCCGTGGAATAGCCTTTATCTTTTAACACTTGCTTGAGGTGATGAAAAATTTCAGCTCCAGCTCTCAAAGCTTCTCGAAATGAAGAAAACCCAACGGGCATAATCATGAACTCTTGAAAATCCAAGTTATTATCAGCATGTGCTCCTCCATTGAGAATGTTCATCATGGGAACAGGCATGGTATCCGCCAAAGGACCACCAATGTATCTGTATAGAGGAAGACTCAAACTATTCGCAGCAGCATGGGCAACAGCTAAACTTACTCCAAGTATAGCGTTAGCACCCAAGTTGGACTTATTTTCTGTCCCATCTAATTCGATCATGAGTTGATCAATCTCTTTTTGTCGGTATGGACTATAAAAATCAATAATTTTAGGGGCAATCACTTCTTCGATGTTTTGAATTGCTTTTTGAACACCCTTTCCTAAATATCTTTTGGAGTCCTTGTCTCTAAGTTCCAAGGCTTCTCCTTCTCCTGTGGAGGCACCGGAGGGAACGGCGGCTCTTCCCAAAATACCATCGTCCAATAGAACTTCAACTTCTACTGTAGGGTTTCCACGAGAGTCTAAAATCTCTCTTGCGAAAATTTCGCTAATAACTGGTTCATTTCGATATTCCATAAAAGACCAATCTCTTTTCGCATAAGTAAGTCAAGCAAATATCATTGCATTTATTCGTTCTGTAATTAAGTTTTTATTAATTCGGTTTTTAGTCAGAAAATGTTCTTGCAAAAACGAACAATTCTATTATTAACACTACAAATGATTGATGATGAAGTATATATCAAAGCCTTAAATTCTACATTAGAAAGCTGGAATGATGTTATTAACTTTTGTATTCAATCTGATTATTATCAAAAATGCTTAGAATATCGATATTCTAAAGAAATCGCTGCAAAAATTACCATTATATGGGCTTACCTTTTAACTTTTTCTTATCATGAAAGATCGAAGATCGAAAAAGATCCAGAATTGTTTCTGGAATATGCAAGTAACTTTATCAAAGAATTATCCCCTTACAAATACAACAAGAATGGCTATGACCGAGAAGGAAGAAAAATCTTTTTATCCAAAATCCGAAAGATTTTGAAAGAGCTCAAAAGCAAAAATTCTCAAGTAGAAGATCAATTAATTTTCATAAGAGAAGTGATACATATCTTCAGTGATATTAACAAGTTTTGTGAAGCATATGATTATTACCGAAGTTTTATGTTTCGAATACGTCCCAAGATAAAAGAAGAATACAACTACTATATTTAAAAAATTTTATAAAGAAGATTTATAAACTGAATTTATATATAGTTGTTTTTAAAGTTTGACGATTTGATTTTCTAAAAAAAAATTACAATATGAAAAAAGTTGCAGTATTGGCAGGTGATGGCATTGGTCCCGAAGTAGTAGAAGTAGCTCTGAAGGTTCTCAAAAAAGCATTAGGTGATCTATCCAAAGAATTCATTTGGACTACAGGATTAGTTGGGGGTGCTGCAATTGATAGCGTAGGTCATCCACTACCAAAAGAAACCTTAAGGTTATGCGAAGATTCTGATGCCATTTTTTTTGGTTCCGTTGGTGGTCCAAAGTGGGAGAATCTACCTCCGGATTTACAACCAGAAAGGGGAGCTCTTTTACCATTACGAAAGCACTTTCAACTTTTTGCAAATCTGAGACCTGTAAAGCTTTACCCTGCATTGAAAAAAGTCATTCCCATCAAAGAAGAAAGAATCCAAAACGGTGTTGATCTACTGGTAGTTCGGGAATTGACGGGTGATGTGTATTTTGGTCAGCCAAAGGGAAGAGAAGGTTTCGGAGAAACAGAAAAAGCCTATGACACAATGATTTATCATCGCTACGAGATTGAACGTATTACCAAGGTGGCATTAGATTCAGCAAAACTACGTCGAAAGAAGATCACAAGCATTGATAAAGCAAATGTTCTAACAACTATGGTTTTTTGGAGAGAAGTTGTAACAAACTATGTCCATCGATATAATCAAGAAAACAACGAAAAGATTGAATTAGAACATATGTATGTGGACAATGCGGCAATGCAGCTTATTTTGAATCCCTCCCGTTTTGATGTGATCTTGTGTAGTAATATGTTTGGAGATATTCTTTCCGATGAGGCTTCGGTTCTGGGGGGATCTTTGGGAATGCTTTCCAGTGCATCTTTATCAGTGATCCAAAATTCACAAGGTTATCCGTTTGGGTTATATGAACCTGCAGGGGGTTCTGCGCCTGATATCGCAGGAAAAGGAGTCGCTAATCCTATTGCTCAAATCCTATCGGGTGCTCTTATGTTGAGATATAGTTTTGGGTTGGATTCGATTGCTAAAAAGATCGAGGATGCAGTGGAAAGAGCTCTTCAAGATGGTGCTCGCACTAAGGATTTGGCTTTTCAAAACGAAAATTATCTATCCACAATAGAAATGGGGGAAAAAATTCTTTCATATCTATAATACCATGAAACGAATTGTTGTTTGTGAAGACGAACCTATCACCCTCAGAGATTTACGAATTGCCTGCAACACAGATTTTTCTAAGATTATAAAAGAATTCCAAGATGGTAATGAATTTCTAGAATGGTTTCGATTTCACTCTAACGAAGTGGATGTGGTCATTTTAGATATTGTTTTGAAAAAAGTTGATGGTTTTGTTTTATTTCATGAAATCCTCAATATAAGACCCAGTATTCCTGTAATCTTTATTTCGATTGAAAACTCAATACCACTAATACGTTATCTTGCTTCGATTGGAGCCAAAGATTACATTGTGAAACCTATCAAACTTGAACAATTAAAAATCAAAATGCAAAATTTATTAAAAAAGCTTTGATTATTTGAAGTTTTGATTTGCCTCAAAGAAGCATTTTCGAAATCACATTTTGGTTGCCTACGAAAATACTATTTCTTTAAATAGTCGATATGACAGTGTCTAATTTGTATTCTCAGGATATTCTTGATATTTCTACGAGAACTTCACTTCCTTTCGATCCCAAGCTAGAGAGAGTTGATAAGAAATTGATTTATGAACTTTTGCAAAAGGTTCAAAAGCCTGGAAGATACATTGGAGCTGAGTTTGGCATTCCTAAAAAACATCCTGAAGATCATTTTGTTAAAGTAGTATTGAGCTATCCTGATGTTTATGAGCTGGGTATGTCAAATGAAGGTTTAAAAATACTTTATGATCAACTTCATAGAAATGGATTTTTTTGTGATCGAGTGTTTTTGCCCTGGAGTGATTTTGGAGCTCTTTTGAAAGAATATGAAATCCCACTTTATTCTTTAGATCATTTTTTAAAAATCACAAGTTTTGATGTTTGGGGGTTTAATGTTGCCCATGAATTGAATTTTACGAATATTTTGTATGCTTTGGATTTAGCTCACATCCCTTTGTTGAGAAGCCAACGAAGACACCATGATCCTTTCATTATTTGTGGTGGAACAGCGGTTTCGAATCCTCTCCCTTTGTTTGATTTTGTGGATGGTGTCTTTATGGGGGATGGAGAAGAAGCCATCATAGAAATAGTAAAAGTGATTGAAAACGGCAAAAAGCAAAAAAAACCCCGAAAAGAAATCTTAAAAGATTTACAAAATGTCGAAGGGTTGGTAATACCTGAGTTTTACCAAGTGATTGAAAATCCCAGTGGTTATCCTACTTATTTGGGAAAAAGGGTTCAAAAAAGAACCTATCGTAGTGAGGAGTTTGCAAATTTAGAGCATATTGTGATTCCTAACATTGAAATCACCCAAGATCGAACTGTGTTGGAAGTTAATCGCGGTTGTGGTCAAGGTTGTCGGTTCTGTCATGCAGGATTTTGGAAGAGACCCGTTAGGAACGTGGCAGTCGAACGCTTGATTGAAATTGCAGGGAAATTACTTAGAAAAACCGGAAACAACGTTTTGACTCTTCATTCTTTATCCATTGCTAATTATCCTTGGTTAGAGGATTTAGTGATTGGTTTGGCAAAACGTTACGGTCCTGAGGGGGTTTCTTTGTCTCTTCCCAGTCTTCGTGTTCAAGTAAATACCATTCCCATTTTGGAAATGACTTCAGATATTCGAAAGTCGAATATTACTTTCGCATTGGAGGCAGGTTCAGAGTTTTTACGGGAAAAGATTCACAAAAAAGTCTCAGAAGAGAATCTTCACTATTTGATAAGTTTGGTTTACCAAAAAGGATGGGATTTAGTAAAAGTTTATTTTATGTTGGGACTTCCTGATTCGCGAAATAGAGAAGTCGATGATTTGATTCGATCGCTAAATGCTCTAGGCAAACTCGCAGAAGAACACGGAAAGCGAAAAAAAGTAAATGTCACAGTTTCTTTATTTGTTCCCAAACCCTTTACTACGTTTCAGTGGGAAGAACAAAAACCCCCCGAATACTTCGAGGAAGCCATCCAAAGAATCAAAAACGAAGTTCGTTCGAAAAGAGTATGGGTTCGTCATCCTTCCCCATGGATGGCATATATAGAAGGACTATTATCACGAGGTGATCACAGAGTAGGAGAATATCTTTTGAAGGCTTACCAAAAAGGAGCTAAGTTTGATTCTTGGGACGATGGTTTTCGAGAAGACATCTGGCGTGAAATCATGGAAGAAATCCCAGTTTCTCTGAAAACTCTATGGCTGGGGAAAAAACATCCAGGAACTCCCATGCCGTGGGAAGATGTTGTCGATGGTTTTCCTATCGAAAAATTACTTCGAGATTATGAGAAGTTCGAGGCCATCACAGAAGAAAACATCAACCCAGTAAAAAGAGAATTATTAGATCCATCAAAATATCCGCCAGAACTCTTCAAGAAGGTTTCAATCCCAAAAGAGAAAATGGTATCCAAGTCCCTTGTGAAGCTTACTTATGCAAAAATCAGGGATTTTGTTTATATAAGCCATTTGGATACGGTAGAAGTTTTTCGAAAAGCCCTAAGGCGTGCAAAGTTCCCCATGACCTTTACCAGTGGTTTTAACAAAACCGAGAAACTTCATACAACAAATTCCCTTCCTCTTTATGTGCATTCTCTAAAAGAAGAACTCTATCTTCATAGTTATAAAAACCTTCATCAAGAAGCATTGTCAAAATACTTCGAAGAAATCGAAAACAATCTCCCAGAAGATTTAATTTTAATGAATTTAGAAGTAGTAAAACAATATCAAAAACCGAAAGAAGTATCATATCGATTAGAGTTTCGAGATCAAATTTTATTTGAAAATATTTACAAAAAAATATTACAAATTTTTTCAAACAATCAACACGCAGTCCTTTCATCCAACGGAAAACCAAAGATCATAAATATTCTTCATTTTGAGTTGTGCTCTCAAAAAGATTTTATTCAATATTTGAAAAATTCCTATCCCAACTCAGAAAGAATCAAACATAAACTTTATTTTGATCAAAAGGACTGGTTATATGGCATTCATCTTCATTTACCCGAAGCCAATGAACAATTCATTTCTCTTTCTGATTTGGTGACTCAAAACTTGGAGATTCCCAAATCTCAATGGAATGTTTATCTTCGAGTAATTAAGTTATAAAAAAAGGTCAGCGAATGCTGACCTCAAGCAACTTGTTTTTGGATTTTTCTTGTTTGAAACTCTAAATGGATTTGTCGTGCAATGATTTTGGTTCGGGAGTGAATTTCTCCTTTATCGTCAGTCCATCGATCTTGTCGTAAATCCCCTAATATGGTGACTCTTGCTCCTTTTTTTAGATGTTTGCTGCAAATCTCTGCGTTTTTTCCCCATGCTTCTATGGAAAAAAAACTCACCGATTCTTTTTTTCTACTATGATTTACAGCAAGGGTGAGGATTGCCACTTTTTGGTTTTCGCCAACGATACGGAGCTCAGGTTCTTTTACTATAACACCACGAACAAACGTGTATGCTAAACTCGCCATATCACCTCCTTAGGTATCTATGTTTTAAATATCAAAAATAGGAATTTTTTTTCAAAAGATTTTGAGGAAAATAAGACAAATCAAAATGTATGTTGGAAAAAAATAGTTTCTCGAAAAAGCAGTGGAAAATCATTCATGATGACTCACCTTATAAACAGATTGTAGCTGCTGCAGGGAGTGGAAAGACGAAAACCGTCATTGGCTATACCATCAAATCCATTGAAGAGAATGAGTTTTTATTACTTCTTTCGTTTAGTCGAAAGGCTTGTGGAGAATTACGAAGTCGGCTGCCGAAAGTATATCATCCTCATGTAGAAATCAGAACCTTTCATGCCTTTTGTTATCATTATATAAAAAAATATCATCCAACATTATCAAAATCAGGATTTCGGATCCTACTTGATGAGCAAAAAGAAAAGTTTATCGAAAACCTGATCCTTTCAGACCCAAAGAAAAGTAAGGGAATTCCCTATGAAATCATAGTAAAAAAGTTAAATCACTTGAAGCAATACCATCCAGAGCTCTTTGAATGGGTGTATCGAGAAATCCAGCACTACAAAAAAGAAAACCACTTTCTCGAATTCGAGGACCTCATTGAAATCGTATTGGAAGGACTAAAGAACCAAGAAGAATGGGTTTCTATTCTAAAAGAAACATATCAAAATGTGATTGTTGATGAATTTCAAGACACGGACCCAAGACAACTGTATTTTTTATCCTTACTTCAGCCAAAGAAGTTGTTTGTTGTGGGAGATGATTGGCAGGCAATTTATGGATTTCGAGGAGCCACTGTGGAACCTTTTTTGAAATTTAGAAAGTTTTTTCATAATGCAAAAGTCTTTTATCTTAACGAGAATTTTCGAAGTTTAGAACCGATTGTCAAACTAGGGAATCACGTAATTTCGTATTCTTCTAAAAAAATTCCCAAAATCGTAAGAACCATTCGAAAGCAAAAATCTCCACATCCCGTTTTGTCTTTCGAGATCCAATCCCACAAAGACGTAGAGAAAATCGTGAATTATGTGGTTTCTTACCAAGCCATGATTCTTGTTCGAAGTAATTATCGAAAAAATTTTTGGCTTCAAAATGGAGTTCCTCTTTCACAAGTGATGACCATCCATAAATCAAAAGGGTTGGAGTTTCCTGTGGTGTTTTTGGATTTGGCAAAAGGATGGAGTGGGGAGGAATTTTTAACCGACGAAGAAATCCGAGTTCTCTACGTAGGAATCACGAGAGCAAAAAACTTGTGTATCATTTTATACGAATATCATCCTACAAGCATTGAATTAAAAATTTTTCGAAAAGTGGTTTTCAAAAAGACAGAAAATTCACGCCATCAAGAGCTTGAGGCTTTTTTAGCGAGAGAAAAAGAACAACGAATTTAAACCTTCAGGCTCGTGATAAAACGATCTATTGCAAAATCCAAAATTGGATTTAATTCTTGTTTAAGTAAACTCAAGTTGTTTCTCTGATTGAGGATCAAAATTCCTTCTAATAAACTCCAGATGGTTATGGCAGCCGCAGAAGTGTTTTCTACTTTGAATTCCTTTTTTTGTTTCCCTAACCGAATGATTGATTCAATAAACCTCAAGATGTCTCTTGCTTTTACGTGGATTTCTTTGCTGATTTTGGTGTGATTTTCCCGTAATTCTTCTTCTGTTAGATTCAACACAGCTATGATGTCGAAGTATTCAGGGTTTCTTTGGTAGAACTCAATATAGGCTTTAGCAAGGATACGAATCATTTTTTCTGCAGTTTCAGTATCAACATCGATAGATTTTACTGAGTTTCGTAGGTGTTCTTCTAATTGTAATATCCCTTCGAACAACACGTTTTTGTAGATTGTAAGTTTGTTATCAAAATATAGATAAAACGTTCCTATGCTGACTCCAGCTCGATCAGTTATGTCTTTGATGGTTGTGTTGCGATAACCGTTTTCAAAGAAAATCTGCTTTGCTGCCTCTAAAAGTGCATTTTTTCGTATGTTTCTTGCTTCGTCAGTTCGAGCTCTACGAAATCGATTGTGTATTGTGTTGTATACAATCTGATTTATATTTCTATTTTGATTTTGGGATACTGCCTCTTCCATGTAGCACCTCTTTTTTTATTTATAATTTATTTTGTTTTCTCTCTTTGTAAATTGGAATTCTTTCTTTATGATTAGGGATTGACGAAGTTTGTTATTTTGAGAACTTGAAGTTCATGAAGGTGGCGATTTCAAGTGATGAGTGGGCTGAAGTCGTGGAAATTGTGATCAATGAATGCAAAAATCGTGGTTATGAAGTGGAATACTACGGACCCGATAAGCGTGAGTCTTCTGTGGATTGGCCAATTGTTTCTGCAAAGGTGGCTTGTTTAGTAGCTCAAAAGAAAGTCGATTTTGGGATTGTTATGTGTTGGACCGGAACTGGTGCAACCCTTGCTGCAAATAAATTTCAAGGAGTTCGAGCTGCCTTGTGTTTTGATGCAGAAACTGCAAAAGGAGCGAAAATTTGGAATCATGCGAATGTCTTAGGACTTAGCCTACGACTAACAACCCCCTTCAAAGCAAAAGAAATCCTTGCTGCATTTTTTGATACACCCTATAGCGAAGATGAATGGAATAAACGCCAAATGGCAAGGATTGCAGAAATCGAAGAAAAACAATGCAAATTTGTCAAAGATATCTAAACAAATAATTAGAAAAAAAATCCATCTTAACGCTCATTTTGTTGTTGAAAGAAAATCGAAAAAAGTCATATCTTGTTTCCACTCAAATCAAATCTCAAAAGGTGAAAATGAAAAGTAAAAAAAATTATGTATTACTTATTTTTTCTTTGATATTGATAGGGAATTTATATTCACAAGAAGTCTCAAAAAAGGACCCTCAGCAGGAACTCAAAGAAATAGAAAAGAGCTGGATGGAAGAAATCCAGATGCAAAATCCGCAGCGAACTCTAAATCCAGCACCCAATGAAAACCCACAGGCAAACGTCATTTTCGATGAAACCCCCACGGTCGCTGGCTTGATTTTTCGATTTGTTTTTGTTCTCGGGATTTTTGGATTTTTTTTCTATTATTTAATCAAATATCTCAAAAAGAAGCATTGGATTGTTGGAGACACGGCTTCTCCAGTGCAAATCTTAGGAACTATACCCCTGATGTCGGGGAAGTTTCTGCAAATCGTTGATATTGCCGGTCAAATTGTGATTTTGGGAATTTCCGAAAACTCGATTCAATTAGTGCAGGTGGTAGAAAACAGCATCGTTGCCGAAAAAATTCGTCTTTGGTATCAAGACTATCAACAAAAAAGAAGAGCGTATGAGAATCAGTGGAAAACTTTCTTTAGGGAGAATTTTTTTCAAACTTTTCAATTGTGGCATTCCCAGAAGAATCCACAACGAAGCTTTTATGCAGAACTGACCAATAAGAAAAATGATGAAATCACTCTTAAAGAATTCGAAGAACTTCTTCGAATCCAACAAGATCAGTTAAAACGCTTCAAAGAAAGCGAGATATGAGAAAGATAAAAAAAATTCTTCCATTTACTTTTGTCGTAATTTTGTTTTTTGTTAGTGAATTATTTGCTCAAGAAATTCCCAACCTAACGATCCCTGTGATAGAAGGTGTAAGAGCTGCAAGAAACGGACAAGAGGCTTCTACTTCTTTGATGTTGATTTTACTGGTTTCTATTTTGAGCTTGGCTCCTGCTTTGATCATGATGATGACTTCTTATACCAAGATTGTGATTGTTCTGGATTTTGTCCGTAGAGCTCTGGCATTGCAAAACATGCCTCCAAACCAAGTGCTATTTAGCTTAGCATTGTTTTTGACGTTCTTCATCATGGCACCTACTTTCAGAGAATTCAATGAAAGAGCTCTCGAACCCTATTTAAGAAACGAATTATCAACCACAGAGTTCCTCGATAGAGGGATTGAGCCCTTCCGAAAATTCATGATCAAACAAATTGGAAAAGATGGGGGAAAAGAAATCGCTTTGTTTGTTAAATTGGCGGGGAAAGATATTTCTCAAATCCAAAAATTAGATGATATCGATACTTATATTGTGGTGCCTGCCTTTATGCTTTCAGAAATGAAAAAAGCATTCATTATTGGCGTTTTGATTTTCATTCCTTTTATCATTATCGATATTGTTATTTCTTCCACCTTGATGTCGATGGGAATGATCATGTTACCACCTGCCATCATTTCTCTACCCTTCAAAATCATACTCTTTATTCTTGTTGACGGTTGGCATTTGATTACTTACAATCTGGTTCAATCCTACTTTTAGGAGATGAAAATGACAGAAACCGATATCTTAAAACTAACTTACGATACGTTGATCGTTACATTAAAGATCTCTGCCCCCATTTTGATTTTGAGTTTAATCACAGGGCTGGTGATTTCTATCTTGCAAACGACCACAGCCATTCAAGAACAAACCCTTACCTTTGTGCCGAAGCTCTTTGCAGTATTTATTGCGCTAATTTTGTTTTCTACGTATATCATCCATACGATTGTGGATTTTACTATTGAACTTTTTAATCTGATCATTCGATTTTGAGGATGGAGCCTTTTTTCAAAGGTTTTTGGAGTTTACTTTTGATTTTTTCTCGGATTATGGGGATTGTTTTTGTTTTGCCTGTGATTTCGTCAGAGAACATCCCCTATCGCTTTCGAGTGAGTATTGCTGTTTTTCTTTCATTTTTGTTTTTCCCTTTGGTTTCGTTCCATCTTCCCAAAACTTCGTTTGAAAACTTCTATGCTTATCTGTTGGAGTTTTTTACTCAGTTTTTCATTGGTTTCATGATTGGATTTATGATACTTGTGATTTTTTCCGCTTTCATCATGACGGGTGAGTTTTTAAGCATACAGATGGGGATATCTTTTTCAGAAGTGTTGGATCCACAATCTCAAGTCTCTTTGCCCATTATTGGAACTTTGAAAAACCTTTTGGGGATTTTACTTTTTTTGACCGTTGATTTTGAGTTAGATGGTTATTATTTACCTACCTATTTACATGTGATTCGTGCATTGTATTATTCGTTTTCTGCATTGCCGACCCTACAATTTGATACGCAAACCTTAGGTGGCTTTCTGAATTCTTTGGATCAGGCCTTTGGTATCATGTTTTTGACTTCCTTGAAGTTAGGACTTCCCTTGGTGGGGATTTTGTTTATTACTTCTGTAGCTCTGGGGGTGATCAATAAAGCCTCACCTCAGTTCAATCTTTTGAATTTGGGTTTACAATTCAATATTATTGTTGGCTTGATTGTGTTTATTCTAATCATACCTGTGATGATTTCCATCATGAAGGACTCTTTTATCATTGCTTTGCAATTTTTGGGGGAGATGTTCCATGACATTCCCAAAGTCAATCGCTAAACCTAATTATTTAGAACTCACACTTTGGGAGATTTTACATAAGGATTTTGTTTTAGATGATATTGATTTTCAAAGATTTGCCGCAGAAGACGAAGGAAGAACCGAAGAACCTACCGAACGTAGAAAAAGAGAAGAAAGAGAGAAAGGGAATATTCCCCGCACCAATGAAATCCCATCCGCCTTAATCCTGTTAGGAACTACATTTGTCTTGTTTTTACTTTCGACTTATTTTGTGCACCAAATCTCCGAGCTCTTTCGAGTATCTTTCCAAAAAATATCCGAGATCCAGAATTTTGACGTAGAAGATGCAAGAGAATTTTTATGGGGTTTTTTCTGGAATGCAGGAAAGATTGTTTTTCCCATGGTTTTGGCTTCTTTTCTTTTGGGGATTGTGGGGAATGTGGTTCAAGTTGGATTTTTGTTTACCCTCAGACCTTTAGAATTCCAGTTCCAACGAATCTTTCCTGATTTTCGTAGAATACTTCCAACAAGAAGGAACCTCATTGGACTTCTCAAAACCATTGCTCAAGTTTTATTAGTGATTTTGATTACATACATCATCATCCAAGATGATCTTATTCCCATGCTGAAATCTTCAAACACAGATTTGCAAAAAGCCATCTCCATTTTTGGGATTGTCACTCTTAAAGTATTGATCATCACTGGTATCTTTCTATTGATCATAGCGATTTTGGATTATTTCTATCAAAGATATGAATATATCGAAAGTTTAAAAATGACCATATCCGAAGTCAGACAAGAGATCAAAGAAGAAATTGGAGATCCCCTAATCCGTAAAAGGCAAAGGGAGCGAGCACTGGAGATCCTCAAGGACCGAGCTTCTCTGAGAAAAGTCAAAGAGGCAGATGTGGTGATTACAAACCCAACCCATTATGCGGTGGCATTACAATATAACTATCCTTTGGATCATGCCCCAAAAGTCATAGCAAAGGGAAAAGACTCCATTGCTTTGTTGATGAAAGTAGTTGCTCGAGAAAACAACATTCCCATCGAAGAAAACCCTCCCTTAGCAAGGGAATTATATCATCGTGTTGAGATTGGACAAGAAATCCCCCAAGAATTTTATCGAGCTGTTGTTTTGATTTATCAAAAACTTGAGAAATTCAGAAAACTGATAGGTAAGTAATTATGACAGATTATATTGCTTTGATTCGTAAATACATAGCAAGTGGAGATTCCATCTTAGGTTTTGGGATCATTTTTATCATTGCCTTGATTATCATTCCCCTTCCTGGAGGTTTTTTAGATGCTTTGATTGCTGTGAGTTTATTTTCTTCGATCTTGATTTTACTTACTTCTCTTAGCATTACGAAACCTGCGGATTTTAGTTCTTTCCCTACGTTGTTGTTGATTACCACCATTTATCGTATCGCCCTCAACATTTCCACAACAAGACTGATTTTAACCAAAGGTCCCGCAGCTGATTCAGCTCTCATTGATGCTTTCGGTTCATTCGTGATTGGAGGTGGTGGAGGCACCTTTTCTTTGGTAGTGGGAATCATCATCTTCTTGATTTTGACGTTGGTGCAAGTGATCGTGATAACAAGGGGAGCAACGAGGGTTTCTGAAGTCGCAGCAAGATTTGCTTTGGATTCCATGCCTGGGAAGCAAATGGCAATTGATGCAGATTTGAGTGCTGGCTATATTGACGAAGCAGAAGCCCGACGAAGAAGATTAGCTCTACAACAAGAAATGAATTTCTATGGAGCTATGGATGGTGCCTCGAAATTTGTCCAGGGTGATGTCCGTTTAGGATTAGTCATAACGGCTATCAATATCATTGGTGGAATGATCATTGGGCTTACCATACAGAATTTGAGTTTTAACGAAGCCTTAGAAGTTTATACAAGATTTACGATTGGTGATGGTTTGGTATCCCAAATCCCCGCTTTGTTGATTTCTACAGCAACGGGTGTGGTAGTGGCGAGATCTTCAGGTGAGGATTCTCTACCCCAAGAACTCCAAAAACAATTATTTAGCAATGCAAATTTACTTTACTTAACGGGTTTCTTCTTGATACTTGCGGGCTTGATTCCTGGTTTCCCCATGATCACGCTTTTTCTTCTGGGGGGTGGCTTGATTTATTTGGCTTATCGAATGGAGAGAGCCATTAAGCTCCAAAAAGAAAAAGAAATCCAAGAAATCCAAAAACAAAAGGCAGAAGAAGAAAGAAAACCCGAAACCTATCTAGAACACCTAAAATCAGAACCTTTAGAAATTGAAGTGGGGTATAATTTAATCCCATTAGTGGATCCCAAAAGTGGAGGAACCCTCTTAGATCAAATCTCAAGGCTTCGAAGAAGATATGCTATGGATTTAGGACTCATTGTTCCTCCTGTGAGGATTCGCGACAATATGAACCTAGAACCCGATGAGTATGCCATTCGACTTCATGGCAGTTTGATTTCCACGGCAAAAGTGGAACCCGAAAAGCTTTTAGCTATCGATACAGGTAAAACCAAAGGACCTATCCCCAATGCCGTAGAGATTCGAGAACCCACGTATCAGCTCCGTTCTTATTGGATAGAACCATCACGTAAGAATGAGGCTGAGGATTTGGGTTATGATGTTGTGGATCCTTCAACTGTGATTGCAACCCATTTATCTTCAATCATCCAACAAAACAGCCACGAAATCTTAGGAAGACAAGAAATCAAAAACATCTTGGATAAAGTTCGAGAAGACAATTCTGTGATTGTGGACGAAATCCTCAATGAAAAAAAGATCGGATTGGATATCATCCAGCAGGTGTTCCAAAACCTACTTAGAGAAAACGTATCCATCAAAAACGTAGTGAAAATCTTAGAGGCAATTTCCACTAATTGGGAAAAAGTTGCTCGAGATCCTTTTCTTCTTACTGAAGCCGTAAGGCAATCCATACGAAGGCAAATTGTATCAGAATATGTAGATCAAACCAAAACCCTAAAAGCCATCATTATCCATCCCGATTTGGATCAAAAACTCAGAGAAGGCATCCACAAGGATCCCGATGAAGGCTTCATTCTGGCATTGAATCCTGAGTTTCAGATCAGACTCCAGCAGCTTTTAGCAAGAGAATACCAAAAAGCCAATAAAGACAATGTTTATCCTGTTTTCATCACAAGTAGAACCACAAGAGCTGGGTTATTTTATATTTTGGAGCGATTATTCCCAACAAAGAATTTTGCTGTGATTGCTCATGAAGAAATCCCACCTGAAATCAAATTAGAAAGATATTCGGATATTTCCTTGGAGCACTTTGAAAGTGAACTTGTTTAAGAAAATTTATAAATTTTATTTCATAATCATTTTTCTTTTGTTGAGTTGTTCGAAGGAGGACTATTTCGAAAAAGAAATCCATTTGGATTTTGTTGTGACTTTAGGAAATTATTATAACTTTAGCCGTTGGATTTTCATTCCCGAAAAAGAATTAACCCTTTTGCTTTTTTTCAATCCTGATTCGTATGTAGTCAAAGAAAAGGACATTCTTTCAGAAAACATACGATTTGAAGAATACAAAACCCAATCATGGGAAGAAAAGATCGAAGTATTCAAAAAAATCACACAGAAAAATCCCAATAGTAGGATACACTTAAAGGACCAACAATTTGAACAAATGATTGATTTTCTTGAAGGTTTGGAACTCTTTCTTATTCAAAGATTGCAATTTTTAGAATCGGACCATTTCTTTCTCGAGGGAAAGAGTAGGTTTTACAGTGACTATCTGAAGGACTATTTAGTTTCTTTGGAAACCTACGAAAGGGGGAATTACTATATTGCTTCCCAAAACCGACATTTTCGATTCGAGACATTTCTTCTTAATTTTTTGTACCAGCTCCGTGATAAAAGAACCATTTTCGAAAAAGATAACCAAATTAAGGTTCTTCACAATATCCTCAAAAGTGAAATCCATATCGATGATTTGAGAAAACTTTTCTTTACTTTGGCAAGTTATGATTTTTTGGTGGTGGAGTTTCCGTTGATGGTGGTGTCAAACCATCAAACCAACGAAAAAGAATTGGTGCTAAATCTCGAGAAATCCAAAGAAGTTTATGAATCAGTCGTAGAAAACATCAAAACTCAAAACGAGATTGAAGTCACATTAGAAATTCTCAATGCCAGTGAAGTCAATCGCTTAGCTAATCGCTTAAAATCCATCATTGATTCCCAAAAATATAAAGTCATGGCAACGGAGAATTTCCCTTTTCCATTAGAAGAAACAATATTGGTTAATAATAACGGAAATTCTTTATTTATCAAAGAAATAAGAAAAATTTTAAACATAGACGAAAAAAGGATTTATTTTTATAAAAGAACTAGAGAAGTGGGATTGTCTTTGATTTTAGGAAAAGATTTCGAAATGAATAAATTCATAAGGAAATGAGTATTCGAAGAAAAAGAAAGTTAAAACCAAAACCCCAAAAAATAGAGCAAATCGAACAAAAATTCCTAAAAGTTTCCGAAAAACAAGAAGTTCGTAAATTGGTGGAAGAAATCGTCAATTTCTTGGATGATAAGAAAATGCAAAACATCATCGTGATGAACTTAGAAATAGTTAATCCTTATTTTGGGATTTTTATCATCGCATCTGCAAATTCCTATCTTCAGTTAGGAATGGTGGCAAAGGAATTTCAAAAAAAGTTTTTCGACTATATGCCAGAAAAAAACTCAAAAACCCAAGATGCACAATCAGGTTGGTTGATCTTTGATTTTGTTGATGTCATTGTTCATCTTTTTATGCCAGAACAAAGAAGTTATTATAACTTGGAAAAACTTTGGGGGGACTCAGAAATCATTTATACTTCTGATACAAAACAATTCCAATGGTAGAAATTCCATAAATAACCAACGACAACCAAATCGAAACATAAAGACTAAAAGGAAGAAAAACAAAAAAAGACATCAAACTAATACCATAAATTTTTTTTAATTTTCTGGCATGCTTTTCCCAAAAAACAGATAAAACTCCCATTACTTGGAACAAACTCAAAAAAACCAGCAAAACAAGAGAAAAAACAATATTCAGATCAAGCTTCTCACTTTTAGATTGTTCCATAGTGTTTTTGATAATACCTCCAACAAAAAGAATCAATAGGAAAGAACTAAAAACCAATAAAAAAATATCTTCTTTAGTAAGGTTACGAAGGTTTCTCATGATCTTCCAAAAATCGAAATTTCTTTAGGAGAAAGAGAAGAACTTGATAAAATAAGATCAACCCACCAGTGAAAAGTAAAGCTTTGATCAAAAACGACTCCCAAGAAAAATCATACCGAAAATGAAATTTAAAAATATTGATCAAAACAAAAGTAAACAAAACATACGAGTGGACCGAATGTTCGATGCGAAGAGCTCTCTTGAGGGAAAATCTTAAGTTGCTAAAAGAACTAGGGAATGCTTTCCAATTTCCTAAAATTAGCATGGGAACTTGTTTTTTGTATTCAAGGTATTCATTTTGAAATTTTTTTGTCAGATAATCTTCTTCTGCTTTGATGATGGCATAGTAAACAAAATAAAAAAAAGGAAGTATCAAAAACCAATGAAGATACGAATTAAACGAAAATACACCTCCCGTGATGATAAGCAAGTTTCCCAGATACAAGGGATTTCGGCTATGGGCAAAAAAGCCTTCTTTATGGAGTTGTTCTGCATGGATTTGTTTTCTCATTCCCGCTCTTTTGATATAGATAAAACCAATCACAAGGGTTCGAAATACCAAGCCTTTCAAAATTAAAATCAATCCCAAAAAAGAAAAAAAATAGTCATGTTCTAAGCCACCGAAAGACTTTAATAAAAAAAAATCACTTTTGATGGTTAACGCATAAAGGCTTCCCAAAAAAAACAAACTAAAAAGAGGATCTCGCCACCGAAAAAGAAAATTCCCAAAAGAAATAATCAAATTCATAGCAACCTCTATTTTATAAGCAACCATCCCACAAAGGAACCATATTGAAAAATTGAAGTAAAAGTTTCAAAACCTGCCTTTTGTATCAATCCAAAATTTTCTTCTAAGGTGTTTGGAAGTAAAACCCCTTTTAAGCTTTTTTCTTTGTTGAGGATTTCTTCTTGGCTATAGCCTTGTCGTCTTTTGTATTCAAAAAGTATGTGAGAATGTATTTTATTGAGAATGGGATTTCGGTGATGAGTTTTTTCAAAAAAGAATAGTAAACCTTTCTTTTTGAGGGAATGATAAATTTTTGCTAAAACCTCAACTCGTTTCTCTTTGGGTAAAAATTGAAAGACATAGTAAGCAATCCCAATGTGATGTTTCGGGAAGTTATAATCTACCATATCAGAACACACCCATTCTATCTGATGATCTTTTGAGTAGTTTCTTTTTTTGGCTTGTTGTATCATTTTTTCTTCTTTATCGACCCCCACTAAGTATAAAGAATGATGTTTAAATTCTTGAGAAATCTTTTCTAAAAGAATGCCCGATGAACAACCTAAATCCAAAATCATATACTTTTGTGAGGGTTTTAAGTAAAATTTCAAAACATCTAGAATGATTTGATGTCCTTCTTCATACAAGGGGATGGATTTCCTGATGTGAACATCAAAATTTTCAACTACGCTTGTGTGGCTAAAGGACCACTTTCCATCAAGATAGATACCATTGCCTACATCTTTTTTTTTCATGTTGTAATTTCAAAATTCTGAATTTGTATCAAAAGTAAATTGAAATAAAATCATTGCCAATTGAAGAAAGAAAGACATTTATGGATTGATGTATCTTTATATGTTTTTTGTTTTTTTGGTTTATGCCGCTTTAGTATTTCTTTTTCATATACGTTCTTTTTGGGAAGTAAAAGATTGGCAGTATTTAGATAAACCGATTGTTTACTCAACCCATTATTACTTTTTGGATTTGCAACCAGAGAACTGTTTTGATAAAAACCTAAAAACTTCCTGTAAAGAGCTATGTAATTTTCGAGAAGTTTCTTTTGTTGAACATCAAACTTTGAAAATTGATGTTCAGGAGTGTGCCTTTGTATGGCAGATTTCGCCCACCCATCAAATGGATTGTCATCCTCCCAAAAGGAATTTGCTAAAAACTTTTGGTCTTTTTCTTTCTCAAGAGGATTTAAAAAACCAAATCCCCAAAAGAATTCGACTTGAACTCTACACCCAAAAACTTTATCAAATTAACCACGAATATCGTTTCCCTGATCAGCCAGTTTTAGAGTCATTCCTGGTTCTTGATGTATCGAAAAAAGAAGGTTGGCAATTCTGGAATATATCATCTTTTAATCAATCCCTTCGAGAATCCAAGGGGTTTTCGGAAAACATTTATCAGCGTTGGTTGAAAATCCAAATCGAAGAAGTTCACCATCCGGAAAGAAGCACTCTAACAATCACAGAATTTTTTTATCAAGATGAGTTCTTTCAAAAAGAATTACCCTTTCGAAGTTTTAATTAAAAAACTAGACTCCTATCTAAGGCATAACGAATTACCAGGAATAAAAGCATGGTTGGAAATGAGTAGTCGAACTTCTCAAGAAGAATTTTTCATACCAAAAGATCAAGATTATCGGCATGCTTCTGTTTTGATTATTTTGATACCCAAAGAGGAACGAATATATATTCCTTTCATCAAGCGTCCCAAAGAAAGAGGTCCTCATTCTCAAGAGATGAGCTTTCCTGGTGGAGCTTTCGAAGAAAACGATGAAACTTTTTCTACTACAGCTCTAAGAGAAACTGAAGAAGAGATTGGTATTCCAAAAGAACAAATCCAGATCTTAGGTAAATTGAGTTCTCTTTATATTCCTGTGAGTAGGTTTTTAGTTCATCCCTTTTTGGGTTATACGAAACAACTTCCCGAATTCAAGATAGATCCCAAAGAAGTAGAAAAACTTTTCCTTTTCTCTTTAGAGGACTTTCTTGACGAAAAAAATCGAACCAGACAACAAATTCAAATCAAAAAGAATCAACAAGTAATTCCCATTATTGTTCCAGTCTTTCGAATCTCAGACGAGATCATCTGGGGTGCAACCGCCATGATCATGAATGAGTTTTTGATGATTTATAAAGATATTTTATAAATTTCATTTATAAAATACAAAACCATGATATTGAAAGTGTTTTACATTGGTAATTTTTTATTTTTTTTGTCAGTATGTTCTTTTATCGTAATTATTTTTTAGAACTTTTTATAGCCTTTCGTTATTTGCGGGGACAAAGCCGATTATCGTTATTACACACAGGGACGAGACTTTCTTTGATGTTTATGTCTCTTATGGTTTTTATCATGGTGGTGGTTCTTTCGGTATTCAATGGTTTCCAACAAGAAGTTAAAAGATCTTTATGGAGTTCAGGATATCATATTACTATTTCGTATGTGAATCCAAATGAGTTAATCGATAACTATCAAGAAATTATTGACAATATTTGGAATAACCAGGACTATTTGAGAAATAATCTTCGTTCTGTATTTCCTTCTATTTTTGTGAATGGGCTTTTGGAATATCAAGGAAGGTTTGAAGGCAAAGGTATCAGAGCAATCCCCGTGAATATCGAAGAAGCGAAATTAGGAAGTATCAAAGACTTTCCGGAAATCATACATTTTGATTCAGCGTTTTTAGAAAAAATGAATAGAGAAAATATAGCCATCATAGGAAAAGAAATGGCAAGATTATATGGTTGGCAGTTAGGAGACAAAATCACTGTTTTTCTACCCAAAGGTGGGATTTTTGCTCGTGGGGTTCAGATCCAAAGGGTGGAGTTTCTTATTGGAGGTTTTTTTCGAACAGGATTTTATGAGTTTGATTTGAATTTGATTTTTATCTCGCTTGCTACAGCTCAGAGGATTCTTCAAATCCCAAATCAAACAACCTCCATCATCGTTCAATTAAAGGATTTGAGTGGTATTGATAATTACAAGACCTTGATTCGCGAGGTCCTCATAAATCCCTATGAGTATTCTATTTCTACAATAAAAGATGAGCGGGGGAATTTCTTAGCAGCACTACAATTAGAAAAAACCTTAATGATGATGATTTTGGGATTTTTGATTCTGGCTGGCATTGCAGGCATTTGGATAACTTCTCACTTATTGGTTCAGTCAAAGCGAAAAAGTATTGGGATGTTGAGAGCTATGGGATTACCCACAAAATCCATTTTGATCATTTTCGTAAGTCATTCTTTGTTTATTGGTTTTTTTGCTTGTTTGATTGGTGGTTCTATGGGGATTTATGCTTCAAAAAATTTAGAATCTTTTATAAAATTTATTGAAGATCTATTAAATCATTCCTGTAAGGTTTTGTTTCAACATTGCTCTACTATATACTTGATTCCTAGAAATATTTATTATTTTGATCACCTTCCTGTGAATGTAGATATAATCTTTTTGATTTCGATTAGTATTTTTACGATGATACTCAGTGGGATTGCTGGGTATTTTCCTGCACGTATGGCATCGAGAGTAGAACCGGTTGAAACCATCAGAAACGATTGATTATGATAGAGCTCTTTCAAGTTCATAAGACTTACATTTCAGAAGGAGAAGAAGTTCGAGTTCTTCAAGGGATTGATTTGGTGGTTCCATCGCAGTCAGTGATTTCTATCGAAGGGGCAAGTGGTTCTGGAAAAAGCACGCTTTTGAACTTGATTGGCACCATAGACAAACCTACGCTGGGAGAAATTTACATAGAAAATCAAAAAGTCATTTTCGAAGACACAAAGATGATCGATAATTTTCGTTCCCATGTGATCGGGTTTATCTTTCAGCATTATTATTTACTACCTGATTTCACGGTTTTGGAAAATGTATTGATGCCATTATGGATTAAAAATCAAAAAGTCAAATCCACAAGAAACAAAGAGTTAATAGAAGAAGCAAAAGACATTTTAAACAAAGTGGGGTTATCCCATCGACTTCATCATTATCCCTCGCAGATCTCAGGAGGGGAAATGGCAAGGGTGGCAGTAGCCCGAGCATTGGTGGGAAAAAAGAAAATCATCTTAGCCGATGAACCCACGGGAAATCTCGACAAAGAAAACTCCCTCAAGGTAGTGGAGCTCTTGTGGAAACTCCATGATGAATATCAATTCACAATGGTGCTGGTTTCGCATGATCGAGACATAACGAAAGAGATCCCAAATCGATACCAACTGGAAAACGGAAAACTCTACAAAATCTAATTTATGAACTGTCCTTTTTGTGGTAAGGACATCTCTGTTTTTATTTTATCAGATACCCTCAAAGATACCATGATTTATTGTGAACATTGCAAAAACATGGTTTCTTTCCCCATGCTACAATATACCAATCGTAAATGTCAGTGCGGGAAAGAACTAAAAGAAATCTATTCTACCAAGAAGGCTTTTTGTGAACATTGTTATTATACGTTTGAGTATGATTTGCAATCATTATTGGATCATCAAGAACTTGATGAAATTTACCAAAAAGAAAAAATTTACTTCGAAGAATACTCAAAAAAAATTCAAGATAATAAAAAGGCAATTTCTCGATGGGAAATTCTAAAAGAAGAATGGAAGAATCGGTACCAATTCCATCCAGAAAATGAGTTTTTTCTCAAAGACATCAAAGAAATTCCCTTTCAGTCAGAAGGTGAAGTGAGTGTTCGCTTGAGGCTTAATCGAAATGTCCCATCAATCCATTATGATTTAGTTCTCTACGAGATGGGGTTTCTTTCAAAATTTTTTCTTAGTCCGAGTTCTTTTTTGAAGAAGAGCTTATCTGAAGTTTTTTCTATTACTTTTTATGATTCTCTACAAATCCCAGATTTAATCAGGAATAAGTTTCTTATCAAACAAGAATTTACCAACATTTCTTGGGGGATTGATGAAAATAAAGTCATAAGATTATACGTTGGTGATGAAGATCATTTACGCATAGATTATTTATTTTGGAAGAAGTATAAACATTTTGATGAAGAACTGATTTTTGATGTTTCTCAGGCAATAAAAAAATTTTATAAATTAACTTTACTAATTGATTTCAATTTTTTTTGGCAGCTTCATCCGAATTGGGGATTTTTAGCCAAGTGCCCAACCAATACCGGAAGTGGAATTAAGCTATACCTTCGATTTCCCGCAGAAAATAAAAAAATCAAAAAAAACAAAAAGTATTTCTCAAGAAGTGCTTTTTTTACAAGGCTCAAAAACTTTACCCTTCGTGGTGATCAGGGAGAAAACACAGAAATCAAGGATTTCCTTACGATAGGATGGAATTTACCTTATTTGGATTTGAACCAAAACTCTCAAGAATGGGAAACAAGCTTTTCTCACTGGATGCGAGAGATCTTGGTGATTTTTTAAGAAATGAAAATTCGAAATAACAATTTTATTTACTAACATCTAAATAATTTGGAAACAATATCATCTAAATTTAGAAAAATTTTTATCAATCTCTGAGCTTAACTCTTTCCCAACTTTTCCAAAGCAATTTAATAACAAATTGTACGTTCCACTGATTGAAATTTCATTGATGATTTTTCAGATTTCATTTTGAGCTATTTCACTGATAGTATCACCTACCACGTATTCCCTTTTTGCTATTTTAAATTTTACCTGCGACAATTTCAGCTATGGTTTCAAATATGGATGTTCCAAATGTTGTATTTAATGAATGAATAAAAGAAAACAAAGCCATTCAATCTTTTCCTTTTGATAGAGAACCGGTTTCGCTTTCGTCTTTTCTTTTTCATCCAAATAATTCATAAGCGTATGTATGTTGTTCATGATAGTCAATAAGACCTACATAATCAAGTTCGTGGTTTTTCTTTTTTTCTTCTGAAGAGAAAAATATTTTTGATTGAACTTGGATAATTCTTCATTGAGTTCTTCTTCAAAAAGGAGCTCGTTTTTGCTTCGTTGGGATTCTATTAATTGAAACGATTTTGTTTAACTGTGTAAGGTTGTGTTTACTTTTTTTACTTCGGAGATCAAGACATTAAAAATAGAAATATCAATTCCAATGGCATGGATTCCTAATTCATTCCCTTGATGTGGGTGGCTAACTTTTTTGTTTGATCAAACTCAAAGATCGGGAGCTGTTCTATAAAATCATAACTTCATATCTTATATCGAAATCTTTTTTTCTTTTGGTGAGAGTTTGTTTGAGCTATCCTTGTGTAAGAGAGGTAAAAATCCCGAATTTTTTCCGTCAAAATTTTTGGGTATAGAGCAAATAAGATATGATTTCCTTTTTTTATGACGAGATTGGGTTTTCGTGTTTTTTGAATCTTTTTGAAAGAAAGTAAAGGATCTCTTGTTCCGTGAATTACATAGAAGTTGGGGGAGAAAAGTTCATCTTCGGGGATACCCTCCCAGTTTCGGATCCACTTTGGGGACTCAAAAAAAACGTTCGTAGGGAAGTCTTCAAACATTTTACTGAACTGATAAGCAAACTTCAAATCAAAACGAAAATAGCGATAGGAATAAGAAATAAGGAGTTGTAAGGTTCTGCGTGATCGGGTGGGGATCAAATCCACCAGCCAGGTCAGGAATTTAGAAAGAAATGTCAGTTGGTCACCATGAAATCCCGTAGATAACAAAACATAAATTCGAGATTGGATTTTCTTTTTGTGAATGAGAGTCTGTAAAATCATCCCACCTAAAGAACAACCAATCACAATATCGTAAAGAAAACTGAGTTTAGTTTGATTTTTCTCATAAAGAAAATCGGCATATTCTTCTAAGTTTTGGATTTGATTAGGTGGAACATCATAATACTTAAAGAATACGTTTTGGATTTGGAATTGATAGTAACGATGGAATTCCTTCAGCATGGGAATAAACATTACTTCGTTGGCACCTAAACCAGGTATCCAGAGGATTTTTATCATGAATGTCGGATTCGATGGATTTCTTGTAAAGAATAAACATCGAATTCCATTTCATTGATTTTTTTGAGTCCTCGTATGAAGGTTTTACTTCCATTGAGGGTCGTAATACAAAGGATTTTCGAACGGATGGCTTTTCTACGAATTTCAAAAGAATCATCTCGGGTTTGTTTTGAGTGTGGGATATTGATGACGAGTTTGATTTTATTTTGCTCTATGAAATCCAAAGCGGTGGGGTATTTTTTATCGATGAGCTTGTAAACACCGATAACAGGAATATTTAGTTTTTCAATCAATCTTTTGGTTCCTTCGGTGGCATAAAGAACATATCCTAGTTCGTGGAGAACTTTGATTTCATCAATCAAGTGGCGTTTTGCTTCATCACTCACACTGATAAACACTCCACTATTAAAAGGAGGGATTTTTTCTCCCGCAGCCATGATGGCTTTTAAATAAGCTTCTTCATATCTACGAGCAATCCCCATGACTTCTCCCGTGGATTTCATTTCGGGTCCTAAAATGATATCAGTATTCGAAAAACGACTAAAAGGAAGCACTACTTCTTTTGCGGCATAGAATTCATTTTGGATTTTGTAATCTTTTAGGAGTTCTTTGAGTTTTCCTCCTAACATCACCTTGGTAGCTATTTTTGCTAAGGGTATGCCTATGGCTTTTGAGACAAATGGCACGGTTCGACTTGCTCTTGGATTGACTTCAAGAACATATAATGTTTGATTTTGTATCGCATATTGAACGTTGATGAGTCCTATCACGTTGAGTTCTTTTGCAAGTAGTTCTGTTGCTCGTTTGATCTCTTCGATCATAATGGGGGATAACGAAATGGGTGGAATGATGCATGCCGAGTCACCAGAGTGAACACCTGCTTCTTCGATATGTTCTAAAATCCCTGCAACAAACACTGTTTCTCCATCGGATAAGGCATCTACATCTAATTCTATGGCATTGTCTAAAAATTTATCAATCAAGATAGGATGCTCAGGGTTGACCAAAACCGCTTCTTCCATATAAGAACGTAATTGTTCATCATCATAGACAATTGCCATTGCCCTTCCTCCCAAAACATAACTTGGTCTCACCAAACAAGGATAACCTATTTGGTTTGCTACTTTTAGAGCTTCATCGAAATCATAAGCAATGCCATTTGGAGGTTGATTAAGATGGAGTTTTTGTAAAATCAGGCTGAATTCTTTTCGGTCCTCTGCTTTATGGATGCTTTCAGGAGAGGTTCCCAGAATTTTATATCCTGCTTTTTGTAGAGGCTGAGCTAACTTTAAGGGAGTTTGTCCACCAAACTGAACAATGATTCCATCAGGTTTCATTACCTCGCAAATGTGAAGAATATCTTCTTCTGTGAGGGGTTCAAAAAACAAGACATCGGAGGTATCATAATCAGTAGAAACTGTTTCTGGGTTAGAATTCACCATGATAGAAGTAATATTCATCTCTTTAAGGGCAAATGAAGCATGACAACAACAATAATCAAATTCAACACCTTGTCCGATACGGTTGGGTCCACCACCAA